>NZ_JAQSEA010000158.1 GCF_029946185.1 Prosthecobacter sp. | reverse complement strand
CCAAGCAGATCTTCAGCATCGTGCTCGGCAGCATCGCCGCCATCTCCCTCCTCGTCGGCGGCATCGGCATCATGAACATCATGCTTGCCAGCGTCACCGAGCGCACCCGTGAGATCGGCGTCCGCCGCGCCCTCGGCGCGCGGCAGAACGACATCGTCGTGCAGTTCCTCATCGAGACCGTGCTGCTTGCCGGCGTCGGCGGCGTCATCGGTGTCGTCCTTGGCCTGAGCATCCCGCTCGCTATCACCAAATTTGCCGGTGTCACCACCGTCATCAAGATGTGGTCGCCGATTCTCGCGTTCTCGATCTCTGTCTTAACTGGGATTGCGTTTGGGATTTATCCGGCACGGAGAGCGGCGATGATGAATCCGGTGGAGGCGCTGAGGCATAATTAAGTGGCGGGGGTGGGAAGGCTTGTTGAATGACGAATGCCCGCTGGAAATTTCGCAGTCTTCCACCTATCCTCTGCAACATGAGCACTCTTGTTCTTCGCCTCGACGATCATCTCGTGAGCCGTCTTGTATCCGCCGCCGCTCGCAGCCACAAAGCCTTGCCGGACTAGGCGGCAGAGCAGCTTGACCGCCTTGCGGGAGCAGCCAGTGCAAAGACGGAGGAGTCTGCGGATTCTCCAGCTCGAGAACGCATGCGCACAGCACTCGCCAGCCTCACAGGCATCTGGGCGGGTCGTGGCACGACCGACGAGTTGATGAACCTCACCCGCGGCGAGGACTGAGGCCATGCCAGCTTTCGCAACGCTCAACTCCCCGCTCCGAAGCTTCGATGGCAGAGTTGCGCACATGGCTGCCATGTGCGGCCCATGGCCGACTGCCTAGTCTAGCTCACCGCACGTCCTCGCAGCATTGGCGAAGAAGGAATTATTCGAGGGCGGCGTTTTTGACGATGACTCCGTTGAGGCTCAAGCTTCTTCGCCTTGCTCGGGCAGATTCTTGATCAATTTGTCGAAGTCCGACTCGAACAGCCGGTCTTGCACGATGCGGTATTTTTCAAACTCACTTTCAGCAGTTGTTGAGTATTGCTTAACAACTGAAGATTCTTCCAGTTCGTTATCGCTGAAAAATGCGTTTCAGGTGCTGGTTGATGGCAGAGACAGAGAAATCATAAAGCGCTGCCATTATCTTCCTCACACCCGCTCCGCCTTGTGCTTGGCGAAGATGGCGAGGCAGCGGTCGCGTTCGGTGTGGTGATCGACCATGGGAAGCGGGTAGCCTTTGGCCAGAGGCAGGCCGGGTTTGGGGGGCTCGTGGAGGAGCGGGGCGGGGACGTTTTTTAGCTCAGGCACCCACTGCTTGATGTAGGTGCCTGCAGGATCAAAGCGCACGCTTTGGAGCCAGGGGTTTTGGATGCGGAAGTAGGGGGCGGCGTCGGCACCGGTGCCGGCGGACCATTGCCAGCCGCCGTTGTTGCTGGCGTTTTCGCCGTCAACGAGGTGCTGCATGAAGTGGGCTTCGCCGAGACGCCAGTCGCAGTGCAGGTCTTTGGTGAGGAACATGGCGGTGATCATGCGGAGGCGGTTGTGCATGAGGCCGGCGTGCAGGAGCTGGCGCATGCCGGCATCGACGATGGGGAAGCCGGTGGTGCCGGTGGCCCAGCGCTGGAAATCCGACTCGCTGCCGGGCCAGGGGAGGCCCCGCCAGTCGGGGGCGAATTCCTGCTGGAAGACGTTGGGGTAGTGCCAGAGGATGGCGACGTAGAATTCGCGCCAGGCGAGTTCTTTGACATAGGTGTCGATGGAGGTCTGCGCGGCGGTGGTGCTGGCCCTGCAGCGCTGGTAAATTTCGCGGATGCTGAGGAGGCCAAAGCGGAGATCCTGGCTGAGGAGGGAGGTGGTCTGACCGGCGGGGAGATTGCGCTGCTGGGCGTAGCCATGGAGGATGCCGGTGTCGATGAAGCGCTTGAGGCGATCACGTGCGGCGCGCTCGCCGGGGGCGGGGATGTCTGCGGTGCAGGCGGGGAGCTGCCAGTGGGCGAGCGTGGGCGGCGGGAGGCTCTTTATTTTTTCATCGGCTGCGGGCCCGAGAGTGGTAGTGCGGCCCTGCGGCGCGGGCTTGGGCAGATTGAGCCAATTTTTCGAGTAAGGAGTGTACACGCGATACGGCAGCGCGCTGCCAGTGAGCACCGCATCAGGCTCGTGCAGGACGCTGTCCTGGTGAGCGTGGCAGGCGATGCCGAGGCGGGTGCAGAGGGCTTGGACGCGGGCTTCCATGGCGCGGCCAAAGGGGGCGTAGTCGCGATTAAAATACAGGGCTTCAGCGTTGGTCTCGCGGATGAAGCGCTCGAGTTCCTCCTCCGCGCTGCCGCTGCGCAGGATGAGGCGGCTGCCGAGGGTGGTGAGGTTTTTGGCGAGGGAGTCCAGACAGCCGCAGAGGAACTGCTGGCGGTTGGGGCCCGTCCAGCCGTGGTGCTGCTGCCAGTCACTGAGGATGTAAACAGGAATGACTTGCTCTGCGGCCTGCGCGGCGTGGTGCAGGGCGGTGTTGTCAGTGAGGCGGAGATCGCGGCGAAACCAGTGAATAACAGGGCGTGGCATGAAGAAAAGAGGGGGGGAGGGAACAAGATACGGTCAGGATCGGACAAAGGGCAGGGCGAATCTTCGCAGCATCTGCCATCAGGTTCATGATGAATATTTCGCTGGGCTGGCGTTACTAGAAGAGCCATATCAACTTTCCTCCCTCCTCTAATCCCCGAATCTCATCCCATGTCTTCGAATTCGCCTGACACCGACGAACCGAAATCTTTCACCGCCGCCTGGATCACCGCGATTCTCCTGATCGTCGTGTCCGTGATCGGCCTGCTCATTTTCCCACCGCTGTATGAGGCTCCCAAGGGGGAGGCCTCCAGCACCGTGCTCTTCATCGGACGCTTCCACCCCATCCTCCTGCACATGCCGGTCGGCATACTCGGCATCCTCTGCTTCTTTGAGCTGCTCTGCTGCACCCGGCGTGGTGAGCAAAAATATGGCGAAGCCTCCCTTCTCATGCTCATCATCGGCGGGGCGGGCGCGGTCTTTGCCGTGTTTGCCGGCATCATGCTCTCGCGTGAGGGCGGCTACGCCGGCGGAAATTTCACCCTCCATCAGACTATGGGGCTGCTCGGCACCGGAGGGGTCTTGATCGCTCTGGTCGTGCGTCTCATCGCCATGGGCCGGGGTAGCATGGAGCTGCTGAATGCCTACCGTGCCGTGTATTTCATCAGTTTTGGCATCATGGGCCTCGGCGCGCACTTCGGCGGCAACATGAGCCACGGGAATAAATTCCTCATTGAACACGCCCCTCCCTGGATCAAGGCGCCGATGGTGGCCATGGAGAAATGGATGCTGAGTTTTGTGGAAAAGCCGAAGGCGGATAAAATTGAGCCCAAGACCGACACCACCTCCGAGGTGAAGCCCCAGGTGC
>NZ_JAQSEA010000157.1 GCF_029946185.1 Prosthecobacter sp. | reverse complement strand
GCCCGGCTCCGGCGGCAGTGGGGCCCAGCCCACGCAATCGCGGCTTTGACGCCATGCCACCCACGCCGGTGCCCAGTCGCTGCCCGGCACCCAGATCCAGCCGTAGCGCGCCAGATCCACCCAGCGGCCGTAGTGATAGGTCGCCCAGCCAAAAGGCTCGTTCGTCTGCCATGCCCAGCCGAGCGATGACCATACCCAGCAGCCATCCACATAGGGCCGCCAGCCCGCCACGGTGATCGTAGGCCGCCAGCAGTAGCCGTAGCCATTCACCTCAGACCAGTGGCCATAAGGCGCTAGCCCCTCATAGAACACCGAATAATCAGGAGCCGCCATGGGCTGCGGCGCTACATTCTGCGGGGGTGTGACGGCGATTCGCTGGGTGATCGCGTCGCTCTGCTGCCGCGCTGCATCCGCCTGCACACGCAGCTCGTCATTCTGCTGCTTCAGGGCATCCAGTGAACTGCGCAGTTCCGCATTGTCACGCTCCTTGAGGGACTGCGCCATCTCCGCCAGTTGCTTGTCCATTAAGGCCGTCTTCGTTTCAATCTCCAAAGCCTGGCGCTGCAAGGCGTCACGTGCATCAGCAAGCTGGTTGTCCGACTCCACCGCAAGAGGCGCGGCATCTGCAGTCGGCGTGGGTTTGTCACAACTCGCCAGCGACAAGAGGGCTGAAACGACGAAGAGCGGGCGAAAATGGAATTTCATAAACGTGGGATGTTGCTCTGACTCCCACGAGCAGAATTGTATTCAATCCTGCTGCTACCTCCTCCGCTTGACCACCTGCTGCGTCTGCCGCGTCTTAAGCATAAGATCGGCCTCCAGCACACCGCTGAAATGCGACAGCGGATAGATGACACAACGGCGGCCGATGATGCTGCCGGGACTGATCACACTGTTGCAGCCGATCTCGGCGTAATCACCCACGATCGCGCCAAATTTCCGCAGACTGGTGGAAATGACATCCGTGTCAGTCTTGACGGTGACCTCCAGGCGGTCCAGCCGCACATTGGAAAGGATCACACCAGCAGCCAGATGCGCCTTGTGACCGAGGATCGAGTCGCCCACGTAGTTGTAATGTGGGATCTCGCAGCCGTCGAAGACCACGCAGTTCTTGAACTCACAGGAGTTCCCTAGCACACAGCCGTCGCCGATGATCACGTTCTCGCGAATGTAGCAGCCCGCCCGAATCTGGCAGTTGCGGCCGATCCACGCCGGGCCTTTGATCACCGCGCCGGGCTCCAGTGTTGTGCCTTCGTCAATGAACACATCCTCGCCGATGAATGCGCCCGGCGGCACCTGCACGCGAATCTCGCGCTGCAGCCGGAAATCCAGATACGATTCAATCCGCGTCAACGCCGTCCACACGGGCGAGTCATCCGGAAACAGGATGCCATGCTTCGTGTGGGTGAGGTCGAGGTAGTCGCGGGCGGGAAACATCCAAAAAAGTTCCAGGTTTCAGGTTTAAAGTTCCAAGTTTTCAGAGGCACCGTTTCAGCGTGAACTTGAAACTTGAAACCTCAAACTTGAAACCAGATCGGCCTAGACCGTCATGATCTCTTTCTCTTTCGACGCCACATGCTGGTCGATTTCCGCGATCTTCTTGTCCGTCATCACCTGAATTTCCTTCTCCATGCGATGGAGGTCGTCCTCGGTGATGAAGCCTTCCTTCTCACCTTTCTTGATGGTTTCCAGACTGTCACGACGGGCGGAGCGCACGCGAACACGAGCGTCTTCGCCCAAGGTCTTGCACATCTTCACCATCTGCTCGCGGCGTTCGGTGGAAAGGGAAGGAATCGGCAGGCGGATCACCTTGCCTTCAATGCTGCCGTTCAAGCCGAGACGTGATTCACGGATCGCACGGTCGATGTCCTGCAGTGTGGAGGAATCAAAGGGCTCGATGCGGATCAGCCGCGCGTCCGGCGTGGTGATCATCGCAAGCTGCTTCAGCTTCATGTGGCTGCCGTAGCTCATCACATGCACGTCCATGTTTTCCACCAGCGTCGGCGAGGCCTTGCCCGTGCGCACCGTGGCGAATTCGTGGATGGCGTGCTCCACCGCCCTCGTCATGGCCTCTTCGGCCTCCATCATCGTCAGTTCAGGGTCCATATCAGTCTTGTGTTAAATTGTTCAGCCTTTGGCATCGACCATTGTACCAATGTATTCGCCGATGAGAGCCCGGCGGATGTTGTCAGGTTCGTTCATGCTGAAAACGCCGATGGGCATGTTGTTCTCCATGCACAGCGAAAATGCGGTCGAGTCCATCACCTTGAGCTGGCGGGTCAGGCACTCGTGAAAGCTGACGCGTTCATACTTCACCGCGTTGGGGTTCTTGGCCGGATCACAATCGTAGATGCCATCCACCTTCGTGGCCTTGAGCACGATCTCAGCATTGATCTCGCTGGCACGCAGCGCCGCCGTGGTGTCGGTGGAGAAAAAGGGATTGCCCGTTCCGGCGGCGAAGATGACCACACGGCCCAGTTCCAGATGGCGCATCGCTTTGCGGCGGATGAAGGGCTCGGCAACGTTGTCCATCTTGATCGCGCTCTGCACCCGCGTCGGCACATCCATCGCTTCCAGCATGCTCTGCACTGCGAGAGAATTCATCACTGTGGCCAGCATGCCCATGTAGTCAGCCGTCGCACGTTCCATGCCCTTATTGCTGGCCGTCACGCCGCGCCAGAAGTTGCCACCACCCACGACGAGGGCGATTTCCAGGCCGGTCTGGTGCGCCGCTTTGATCTGCGCCGCCATGTCTTCGACGATGGGCGGAGAAATATTGTCATGACTGCCCGGCTCTCTCAGCGCTTCACCGCTGAGTTTGAGCAGAACGCGACGGAATTTTCGAGGAGCAGTGGTGTCGGACATGAAAGATCAGATGATAACTCATAAAGCATGCACGCAGGGGCCTTGCAAAGCTAATTCTGCATGTCACTCATCCCGTTATGAAAGACGACCCTTCCATCCCTGACGACGCACGCTTCGAAACGCGCGCCATTCATGTGGGCCAGGACTACCGCAGCGAGACCGGCGCCGTGATTCCGCCGATCTATATGACCTCGACGTTTGAGAGCGGGAATCCCACCGGCTTTGACTACACCCGTTCCGGCAACCCAAACTTCCGCAACCTCCAGACCACGCTCGCCAGCCTGGAAAACGCGAAGCACAGCACCGTCTTCTCCAGCGGCATCAGCGCCATTTCCGCCATCCTGTTTTCCCTCAAGACGGGGGATACGATCCTCTCTGAGCAGCAGATCTATGGCTGCACCTACCGCATCTTCGAAAAAGTCCTGAAGCGGTTCGGCGTCAAAATCAAATACGCCAACCTCGCCAATCCGGAAAATTACGACCTCATCACGCGGATCAAGCCCGCGCTCGTATGGCTTGAATCACCGACGAATCCGCTGCTGAAAATTCTGGACATCAAGACCATCAGCGAAGCCGCGCACAAGGTGGGTAGTATTGTCGCCATGGACAACACCTTTGCCTCCAGCCTGCTGCAGCAGCCGCTTGATTTGGGTGCCGATCTTTCCCTGCTCAGCACAACCAAGTACACCAATGGTCACAGTGACGCCCTCGGCGGTGCTGTTTGCACCAATTCCGAAGAGTGGCAGGAAAAAATGATCTTCGCCCAGAAGGCCATCGGCCTGCAGCCCAGCCCCTTTGACACCTGGCTCATCTCCCGGGGTGCGAAAACCGAGGCCATCCGCATGGAACGCCACTGCTCCAACGCCCTCGAACTGGCCCAGCGCCTCGAAGGACGCAAAGGCGTCAAGAGCGTCAAATACCCCTTCTTGAAAAGCCATCCGCAGTTCAAGCTCGCCAAAAAGCAGATGTCTGCCGGTGGCGGCATGCTCCTCGCCGATTTCGGCCTCAGCTACGCCGACACCCTCGCCTTCATCCGCCGCCTCCGCCTCTTCACCCAGGCCGAGAGCCTCGGCGGCATCGAAAGCCTCGTCGCCCATCCTGCCAGCATGACCCACGCCTCCATCCCCAAAGACGCCCGCGAAGCCGCCGGCGTCACCGACGGCCTCGTCCGCTTTTCCGTGGGCATCGAGCACGTTGAGGACTTGTGGAAGGACATTGATGCGGCATTAAAGCACCGCAAATGACCGACCTTTTCACCCACCCTCTCTGCAATGCCGAAGACCTTGGCAAGGCGATCCCTGACCACGAACTCGGCGTGTCCGTGTGCCTGCCGCTGTGGGAGCATGTGATCGGCTATGAGGAAGGTGATCAGGCAATCGTCGCGAAATTCAAATCCGGCTACCCACGCTTCTGCTGCCCACCGGCCATCTCCCGCCTGTTTGCCGCAGCGGAAAAGGAATTCGCCGCCGCGGGCGAGCGCTGCCTCGTCTTTCCCCGCGTCGTGCACGCGGAGCGCTGTGTGAAGTTCATCGGCACCGGCCGCGCCATCGAATGGACCGCCCATCAGCTCGGAGTCGCCGTCTTTCCAGCCGACAGCTACGTGCAGGCCCGCAAGTTCTGGCGCTTCTGCGGCGAATGCGTGAGCACCCGCCAAGCCTGCGATGCCCTCGGCGAACACCCGAGCACCGCAAGTGCTGAAGAAGGCAAAGCCGCCAACCGCACCATCCGCGAGCGCATCGCGCAACTCGCCGGACAGCAGCCGGAAGACGTCTTTCTCTTCCCCTCCGGCATGGCCGCAAACTTCGCCGTGCATCGCATGCTCACGCAGCTTTTCCCAGACCGCAAAACCGTACAGCTCGACTTCCCGTATGTCGATGTGCTCAAGCTCCAGCAGTTCTTCGGCACCGGCGTGCATTTCCTGCCCCTCATCAAGGACAGCGAGTACGACGATCTGCGCACGCTGCTGCAAAGCGAACCACTCGCCGGTATCTTCTGCGAAGCCCCGAGTAATCCCTTGCTCCGCTGCGTCGATTTCGAACGCCTCCTCGCCATCCGTGCCACCGCACAACCCGGCGTCCCGATCATCATCGACGACACCATTTCCACCGTCGCAGATGTGAATGCACATCGCGTGGCCGATGTCGTCACCACCAGCCTGACCAAGAGCTTCTCCGGCGTGGGCGATGTCCTCGCCGGCAGCGTGGTGCTCAATCGCAACTCGCCCCATCACGCCGCCTTCTCCGCCTTCCTGACCGCCCATGCAGATCACGAACTCTGGCGCGGCGATGCCGTGGCGCTGGAACTCAACAGCCGTGATTTCCCACAGCGCGCCGCCAAAATGAGCCGCAACGCCCAGGCGCTCGCCGATCATCTGCGCACGCATCCCCAAGTGGACCGCGTCTGGCACGCGAGCCATGAAGGCGGCAGCGGCTACGAGCACATCCGCCGTGAAAACGGCGGCTACGGCTGCCTGTTCTCCTTCACCCTCAAAAACCCGGAGCAAACGAGCCCGAAGTTCTACGATGCCCTGCGCGCCTGCAAAGGCCCCAGCCTCGGCACGAACTTCACCCTCGTCTGCCCTTACACCCTGCTCGCCCACTACGAAGAACTCGACTGGGCCGAGTCCTGCGGCGTCAGCCGCTGGCTCATCCGCGTGTCCGCCGGCCTCGAAGACACGCAGGATTTGATCGCACGATTTGACGAAGCGCTAGCGGCTGCGGAACTCGGGCCGTAGGCTGGGTGTGTTTGGCGCGCTGTGCTTTTTTATCACCCACAGACAGCTTCGCCAAACCGCCCGGCTGCTGGGAGGCACCGAACCTCCTGGACATTTCCACACGCTCGAAGACGGGCGGGCTGTCGCCACACCCAACCCATAAGTCAACAGGCGCGTGCGAGGAGCAGGCAAACATGCCTGTGGTCAAAAAGGTCTATTTCCTCCTCCGCCACCAATAGCTCACAAAGTGCCCCAGCCCGCTGAACTTGAACTGTGGATCGACCCAGCGCTCGATCACGTAAAACGCAAAGTAATACGCCCTGCAAAATCCCCACACGCACAGCGCCAGCAGCAGCGCCGTCCGCCAGCTCCAGTTCTCCACCAGCAGGATGGCAGCTGACATCAGACCGATCAGCAGAAACAGCCAGCCTTTGAGCCACATGCCGCGGGTGGATTGGAGATCGCGCATAGTTATTTCAGTTTCGGTATTCAGTAGTGCCAACGTCACTTCTTCTCCAGCCGCACATAATCCAGCCCCACCATGTATCCCGGCGCTGCATCCGCATGCTTGCCTGCAATCGTGATCGTCATCTGATGCTCGCCAGCGCCCAACTCATGCGTGCCCCAGTCCAGCTCATCGCTGTTGATGACTTTGGGCCCGTTGTAGCCGTCCCAACACGTGACGATAGGCTTATCGTCAAGCGCCACGTCGATGATGCCATAATCACGCGCCATCGTAAGCGCAGCTTTGAGCTCGTAATTCCCCTTCTCCGACACCGGCAGCGCCAGCGTCAGTTTCTGCCCGGGTTTCGCGCCGGTCCACCAGAGCTGCGAGCCACCGCTCCACTTGCCGCCAAAGCTACCCATGCCCTGCGACTTCGCATTGCCGCCAGTCTTGGCGAGAACCTTCAGCGCTTCGCCTTCCAGTGCTCCGGGTAGTGTAGTCCCAGCTTTCCCGTCCTTCGTAGCCTTGGCGGAGAAGGAAGCCTGTCCGGCAGCCCCGCTTTGCAGATACTTCACCAGATCAATCACCAGCTCCGGCTTCAGCGCATCAAACAACCCCTCCGGCATCGTGCTATACTTCGACACCTCACGCTTGGCGATGTCCGGCTTGGGCAAGGTAAACTCCACCCCGCCCATCATCGCGATCTTCACCGCCACAGGGCTTTCCTCCTTGATGACCCCGCCCATCACGCGCCCATCCTTCATGGTGAAAAGATTGAGCTGATACGCCTTGCCGATCACCGCATTCGGATCGAGCACGTTTTCGAGCAGGTAATTCAAATCAGCGCGATTGCTCCCCGTGATGTCCGGCCCCACGCTCTGCCCTTCGCCAAACAGCTTGTGACACTGCCCGCAGGTCGCAGCGAAGAGCATCTTGCCCTTCACCAGATCACCCTTCGCCAAAGCGGCGGGCGTCAGCAGTTCCCGATACTTCTTCGTGCGCTCGCCAAGATCCGCCTTCGGCGCGTTCACATCGCCCCAGGCCGATTTGATCAGCGCATTGATCTCCTTGTCATCAAAGGCCGTCAGCTGGCGAACCAGAAAAGGTGAAAGCGCCGTGGCAGGCACCGCCTTGGCCTCAACGGCCTTGAGCAGCTCCTTGGAGCCTTCCTTCGTCGAAGCGAGCGTGTTAACCGCATCAGGCAGTTCATTGGCAGAAAACTTGGGCAGCAGCGCCCCGAGCACCTTCGGCGTTCCCACGTCCTTGAACGAAGCCAGTGCCTGAATCGCCTTCCTCCTCAGCGAAGCCGGAGCGTCCTGCGTGAGGATCTGCTGCAAGAGTTTCGCACTGGCCCCATCGCCCGTCTGAATGAGAACGCCAAGCGCCTTCTCGCGCTCATTCACCGGAGCGCTGGCAAGTGCCAGCCGCTCACGGAAAGTTTGCAGTGCCTCCGCATCCCCAAACAACGCCGAAAGTTCGGTCACCAGCTGTTCCGCAGTCCCGGCTTTAGCCGGTCCGCCTGCCTTGAGCTTCACCGCAGTCGTGGCCCAGTCCGGCGGCATGGTCAGCTTGCCTGCACCGCGGGCACTGCTCAAGATCATCCCCAGCGTCGCCTCACGCTTCGCCGCATCCGACTCCTTCGTGAGTCCAGAAAGCATCGAAGCCCGCCCCGCATCATCCGACGACAAGCGACGATAAATAAACTCCGTCACCTTCGGCAGCTTCGACACCCGCGCGAGTTCCAGCCCCACCTTCGGATCAGCCCCCACAACCGGCTCAATCCCATACCAGATCAGCAGCGGAATCATCGGGTCGTCCTTGTCCTCGCCGTGGGCAAGGAGGGATTTGGCAAGGGCAATCGCGGTTGCTGGTCGCAGGCGCGGGAGGGAAGAAGCGAGTTCACGCCGTACCAAGGGGGATTTGTCCGTAACAGCCAGGTTCTGACGTATGGCGATGAATTCATCTGGGTGACGAAGACGGACTGACCAAGCCCGCATGGCATCATGGGGAGATTCAAAAGCAGATTTAACGTTCACATTCCCCAAGCTGACATGAACTGCCCACAGTTTACGAAGGCGAATCGTTACAGGAGTGTCGTCTTTGGAGTCAAATTCCAAAAGAGAAAGGGCGGCGGCCTTCGAGAGCCGGTGAAAATCGTAAGTGCTCGAAACGCGCTCCATCAGCACCCTCCTCGCCATGCGCGAGAACCACTCGTTCTCCGACTGCACCGCCAGCTTCGCCAACGTCTCATCACTCTCCTTTGCCAAATCACCCTTCCATGGTTTCCAGCCGTCGTAGCTAATCCGATAAATCCGCCCGTTGCTGCGATCCCAGTTCTCCACCGCATTACTGCCACGATGGCAGATCTGTTCATCGCTCCAGTCGCTGACATACAGCGCACCATCAGGCCCCACCTTCTGCGTCACGGGAATGAAGTGCATGTCGTTTGCGCGCATGAAGTCACTGCCGTGCTTGCCAACATAAGTACTCGCATGAGGATCGGTGTAATTGGTCACCAGTCGGTGCCCATGCAGGTTGCCGAAGATCAGTTGATTGCGGTACGTCGGCGGAAAGAGACTGCTCTGATAAATAGCGAGTCCGCAATGCGCATGCCCACCGCCCAGCGCATTCGTGTCATCGTTGGCGAGACCGGCACCCGTGGACTTATCGAAGTTAATGTTGGGACGCAGGCTGCCCGCATAGTGCGCGTGGTCCGCAATAGTCTTGATGTCCTCATACGTGTAAGGATTGAAGTGTTGCCCGGCCTGCCGCTGGTAACGCCCACCCGGCACGATGTGGTAAAGATGCGGGATGACGCAGGCGGTCACGAAAAACTCGCCGTGCTGGTCGTAATCCAACCCCCAGGGATTGCTCGTGCCCTCAGCGAAAATTTCAAACTCATGCCGCACGGGATGATAACGCCAGATGCCAGCGTTGATGGGCTTGCGCTGATCATCCGGTGTACCGGGCTTGCCGACACGGCTGTGCGTGAAGACACCGTGGCAGCCGTAAAGCCAGCCGTCCGGGCCCCAGATGAAACTGTTCAGCGTCTCGTGCGTGTCCTGGCTTCCCCAGCCGTCGAGCAGGACATAGGCAGTGAAGTTGAGGCCGGGAACCTTGGGACGCTGATCCGCCGGATCGGACGGATCAGGCTGATCGTTTTTGTCTTTGTCCGGAATAAACATCAAATACGGCGCCGCACCGACCCACACACCGCCGAATCCCAGCTCAATCCCACTGACAAGATTCAGCCCTTCACAAAAAATCTTCTTCGTCTCAAAAACCCCATCGCCATCTTTGTCCTCGAGAATCTTGATCCGGTCCTGCCCAGCACCCACCTCACGCGGTTTCGGGTAGCTGTTTCCCTCCACCACCCAGATGCGCCCACGTTCATCAAACGTGAAGGCAATCGGCTGCACAAGATCCGGCTCGCTCGCAATGAGTTCCGCTTTGAAGCCGCCGGGAAGCTGAAGCGCCTTCAGCGCCTCCTGCGGTGACAGACCTTTCGAATAATCCTTCTGCGCCATGAGAGCCGGGCCGTACATCTTCTTCGGCGTCAGGTTCGCTGTCGTCTCTTTCCGCTCCTGCGTGAGGACGAACACCCCCGCCTTATTTCCCACCACGATGTCAGGCAGCTTGTCCCCGTTCACATCACCCACCTGCACATCCACACCCACGCCGCTTTCAGCATCGACAAGATGCGGCACAAAATCCACGCCACCCTTGTCATCGCGCTTGGTTTGATACCAGTAGATGACACGTGCCCCGCGCTCATCAGGATCGTGTCCGTTGTGCGCCCAGTAGCGCTTGCCGGTCACGATGTCCTTCACGCCGTCGCCATCCATGTCAGCGAGATACGCCGCATGCGGCTGCGAGAAAACAATGCCGTACTCATTGTCCTGCGGCTGCTCGCTTGCCAGCATCACGCGCGTCCAGTTCGGTTTGTCCGGCGCAGGCTTGTTCTGCAAATACACCGCCACGCCATACCGATGCGCCGCCAGACTCGTGAACACATCGTTCGTCCCGTTCCCATCAAAATCATACGCAAACATCTGCGCACCACCACCCACACCAGCCGCGAAGTTATGCTGCGCCCAAGGAGCCGGACTTGCCAAGTCCGGTCTGGAGCTTGCGACCCCCTTCCGTCCATTCTCCCACCACCGCCGCGCCTCCAGCAAATCCATCTTCCCATCCCCATTCACGTCACCAACACCAAGGCCATGCGTGAATTTCGCGACCTTCATGTCGTCGCTCACAGCGATGAAGGGCCACTTCTCTGTCGGTTTTTCCCAATTCGGCGCAAACCAGCCAAACTTGCCCCCAGTGCTGCACACGATCTCCGGTTTGCCATCGCCAGTAATGTCGGTGAAGACGGGAGATTCGTTGTCCACCACGTCGGCGACGATGTGCATCGCCCACGGCTTGTCATCATGCGTACCGGAATTCACATAAAGCCGCGCCTCCTTGCCCGGAAACCCAAGAATCAGAATGTCATTCTTCTGGTCCGCATTGAAGTCCTGCACATAGGCAAAGAAGTTGTCCGAGTAGCCATTGATGCTGAAAATCTTCGGCTCGTAGTAGGCGTGCTTCTTCTCAAACCTCGGCCCCTCCCACCAGAACGGCCCGGACACGACGTCCGGTTTGCCATCACCATTGATGTCGCCGATGGCAGCACCCTCAGAATAAAAGTCACCGTGCAGTTGCTGGCGCTTCCAGGTGATCTGAGTCTCCGCATGGAGCTGGGCGGCGAGAAGAAGGAAAAGCAGGCGTTTCATGGTCGGAGGACACAAACGCTATCAGAAACCCATGCCAGCAGACAAGTTTTATGAGGAATCGGCCATGGAGATACCGCGACGGCGTCGTTTTTCACCATAGAGAAACACCAAGATATGAATTCAGAACTCTGTGCCTCTCGGTGAACTCTGTGGTAGTTCTTTGACCTTCCCCACCATGCCTCCCGCCTGCTTCATCCTCTCCGCAGACCCCATCCAGATCGCCCCCACCGTATTCAAAGCCGGTGAAGGTGCCGAGGCGCAGTTCCTCGGCGTCGTGCGTGGCATGGAGGATGACAAAATCATCTCAGGCATCGACTACAGCGCCTACCTGCCGATGGCAGAAAAAACGCTGCAGGACCTCGTCGCACGCGGCCAGCGCGAGCACGGCCCGCACCGCGTCTTCATCCAGCACCGCCTCGGCTTCGTCGCCGCAGAGCAGCCCAGTATCATCATCCGCGTATGCACCAAACACAGCGCGGAGTCCTTTGACCTCTGCCACTGGTATTTGAAAGAGATCAAAACCAGCGTGCCCATCTGGAAGAAGCCTGTCTTTGCGGAGTGAATCACAGATCGTTCAGCCGAAGCCGGAGCAGTTCCGGGTCTTGCCGCATGTCGATCAAAGCATGGATCATGATGCGACGGACTTCTGCGACATAGAAAATGCCGAATCGCTTTCCAGGTCCGGTTAGCAACCTGCGGATGCGTTGTGTTCCATGCACCTTCGACCCTAACGCGGGATATTCTCGCAGCAAGCTCAAGACACGCTTCAGCGGCTCCCTTAGCACCTTAATGGCGAGATCGTGGTCCCCCACTTGTTCATAGATTCGGAGCAAATCAGCCTCCGCTCCCGCAGTCCACACAATTTCATGCGCCACGGCCTGCGAAGATACGGGACTGCACTTCCTCCCAAGTCGAAACAGCCTGCGGATTGGCCGCGTGAGCAGCGAGGCGCTGATCTAGCAGATCCATGATTGCGGCATCGACCACTACTTCACCGTCCTCGCTATCGGCAGAGTACAAGAGCTCCTCAGCCAGCTGCCGTTTGTCGTGGGAACTGAGCTCCAAAACGGCGGGCAGGGTTTCCAGAATCATAGTGGGAGTTTATCTCTTCCGGCACCGCCTGACAACGTGCAAAATGCTCCTTTCCGTCGTTGCCCGAACTCGTATCCCTTTCAAACTCCCCTACCCATGCCCACGCCCCCCTTTCACTACCAGGAACTCTTCGAACTCGGCACCGACGACACCGAATACCGTCTGCTGACCAAGGAACACGTCTCCGTGCAGACATTTGGCAAGAAGGAAGTGCTCGTCGTGGATCCCGCAGCTCTGACCCTGCTGGCCAACCAGGCCTTTCACGACATCAATTTCTTCCTCCGGCCCAAGCACCTCAAACAGGTCGCCGCCATCCTCGATGACCCCGAAGCCAGCGAGAACGACCGCATGGTCGCGCTCACCCTGCTCAAAAACGCCGACGTGGCCTCCGCCGGCCTGCTGCCCTTCTGCCAGGACACCGGCACCGCCATCATCATGGGCAAGAAAGGCCAGCAGGTATGGACCGGCGGTGGCGATGAAGCAGCACTCTCCAAAGGCGTCTATCTCGCCTACACCGAGAACAACCTGCGCTACTCGCAAAACGCCGCGCTGAACATGTTCGATGAGAAGAACACCGGCACCAATCTCCCCGCGCAGCTCGACATCTACGCCACCGAAGGCGACGCCTACAAATTCCTCTTCATCGCCAAAGGCGGTGGCTCGGCGAACAAGGCCTTCCTGTATCAAGAAACCCGCGCCGTGCTCAATCCCAAGAGCATCGTGAAGTTTCTCAGCGACAAGATGATGTCACTCGGCACTGCCGCGTGCCCACCCTATCATCTGACCTTCGTCATCGGCGGCACCTCCGCTGAAGCGACCATGAAGCACGTCAAACTGGCCTCCACCAAGTACTACGACAACCTTCCCACCACCGGCAACGAACACGGCCGCGCCTTCCGCGATATCGAACTCGAAGCAGAGATGCTTCAAGCCGCGCGCGACTGCGGCATCGGCGCACAGTTTGGCGGCAAATACTTCGCGCTCGATGTCCGCATCGTCCGCCTGCCACGCCACGGTGCCTCCTTGCCCATCGGCATCGGCGTCTCCTGTTCCGCCGACCGTCAGGCCAAAGGCAAGATCACCAAGGATGGCGTCTTCATCGAGAAGCTCGAAACCAATCCCCTGCCCTACATTCCCGAAGAGCTGCGCCACCGCAAAGACACCAACGCCGTACGCATCGACACCAACCGTCCGATGGCCGAGATCCGCGCCGAGCTCAGCAAGTACCCCACCACCACCCGCCTGCTCATCAACGGCCCCATCATCGTCGCCCGCGACATCGCGCACGCGAAACTCAAGGAACTGCTCGATGCCGGCAAGCCCCTGCCCGATTACTTCAAGAACCACCCCGTTTACTACGCCGGCCCGGCCAAAACACCCGCCGGCATGCCCAGCGGCAGCTTCGGCCCCACCACGGCGGGACGCATGGACAGCTACGTCGATCTCTTCCAAAGCCACGGCGGCAGCATGGTCATGATCGCCAAGGGCAATCGCGGCCAGCAGGTCACCGACGCCTGCAAAAAGCACGGCGGCTTCTACCTCGGCAGCATCGGCGGCCCCGCCGCCATCCTCGCCAAGGAAAACATCAAAAAAGTCGAAGTCGTCGAGTTCGCCGAACTCGGCATGGAAGCCATCTGGAAGATCGAAGTCGAAGACTTCCCCGCCTTCATCCTTATCGATGACAAAGGAAACGACTTCTTCCAAACCGTCGGCCCAGGCTGCTCGGTGAAGCATTGAGTACATGAATCCACCGCCCGCACAAATCGACGGTGCCACGGTCATTGAATGGGCGTGGTCAGAACCGGAGCCTTTTGGCGAAGTCCCTGTCAATTCAACCGGCCCTATTTTCGGGCTGGCAATTGCGAAGTATGATGACGCCGAAGGGATTTATCGTTTTTCCTGTGACCGTGATTGGTCTTGTGTACAAGACGAATTCTATAATTCCGCTGAGGAAGCCAAGGAGCAACTCCCTGAGCAATATCGAAGAGTTGCAGCTATCTGGAGGTCGTTATAACGACTTTCCCCGAGCCGGAGGCTCGAAAGAAATTAGCCGGTGGTGAAGGGAGCGTAGCGACCGGGAACCACCGGACCATCGCCATCGCCCCACGTATCCGAATGTTGCGCTCCGGCAGGAGCGCGAGATGCTACCGCCATGCCCTCGACGCATCTCTCGTTGCACTACCATCTCGTATTCAGCACGAAAAACCGTGAGCCCTGGCTGGCTCCCACTGCGCGGAAACGCGTCCATGAATACATCGGTGGCACGATTCGAAACATGAACGGCATCGCACATGCCGTCGGTGGCATTGGCGATCATGTTCATGCTGCGGTGGGTTTGCGGGCGACGCATTGTCTGGCGGATGTCATGCGGGATATTAAAAGCGAGTCATCACGCTGGATTCATGAGGAATTGCGGCTGGCCGGGTTCGCGTGGCAGGAGGGTTATGGCGCATTCACGTTTGCAGCACCGGATTTGGAAGCTGTCCGTGCGTATGTGCTGAATCAGGAAGAGCATCATCGCGTGAAGACGTTTCAGGAAGAGTATGTCGCAATGTTACAACGCGGCATGGTGGAGTACGACGAACGTTTTTTGTGGTGAGCCCGAAGACGCTGGCCGAAACTCAGCGTTTAAATCCTCCCCCAGCAGCGTTTCCATCACCCATGCAAACCACCCCCATCCGCGTCACCATCTGGAACGAATTCGTCCACGAACGGCAAAATCCCACCGTCGCGGCCATCTATCCCAACGGCATTCATGGCGCACTGGCAGAGGCTCTTTCAAAGCACGGCGATTTCCACGTTCACACCGCCACGCTCGATGAACCGGAGCAAGGTCTCCCCTCAGTCGTGCTGGATCAAACCGACGTCCTGCTCTGGTGGGGCCATGCCGCGCATGATCAGGTGAGCGATGAACTCGTCACCCGCGTGCAAGAGCGCGTGCTCGCCGGCATGGGTCTCATCGTGCTGCACTCCGGGCATTTCTCCAAAATCTTCAAGCGCCTCATGGGCACCAGCTGCGCCCTCTGCTGGCGCGAAGCGGGCGAGCGGGAGCGCGTGTGGAAGATCAATCCAGGACATCCCATCGCCGCAGGCATCGGCGACTGCATCGAGATCGAGCAATCAGAAATGTATGGCGAGCCCTTTGGCATTCCGACACCGGACGAATTGATCTTCGTCTCCTGGTTTCAAGGCGGCGAAGTCATGCGCAGCGGAGCCACGTGGACGCGTGGCAGCGGCCGCATCTTCTACTTCAGCCCCGGCCATGAAGTGTATCCCATCTACCACCTGCCCGACGTGCAGCGCATCATCGCCAACGGCATCCGTTGGGCACGCCCGCAGGGACCAGCCGCAAACACCCCACGCCATGTCCCAGTGGAGCAGGCCCGTGAAAAGATCGAGTCACGCGGCGGCACCGTCCATTAAGCCCAGGAGGTTAGGCCTCCGGCCTGACAACGGACTGAGGCGTCCCGCCTTCAGTTTCTCTGATCAAAGTCAGAGCCCCCGCAATTCCTTGCCAAGCCGAAGCCCACTCTCCCCCTACTGCGCAGCAATGTTCGCCCGCCCGCCACGCAGCACATACTTCTGAATCTTCCCCGTCGCAGTCTTCGGCAACTCAGCAATAAACTCAAACCCATGCGGCACCTTGAAGTGCGCCAGATGCTCACGGCAAAACAGCCTCAGCTCTTCAGGCGTGATGACCGCACCAGGCTTCAGCACGATGAATGCCTGCGGCGTCTCACCCCATTTTTCATGCGGCAGACCCACCACAGCGGACTCCTGCACTGCAGGGTGGCGTAGCAGCACACCCTCCACCTCCACGGAGGAGATGTTTTCGCCACCGCTGATGATAATGTCCTTCCAGCGGTCACGGATTTCGATGTAGCCGTCCGGATGCACCACAGCCGCATCGCCACTGTAAAACCAGCCGTTGCGGATGGCCTTCGCGGTGGCAGCAGGATCGTTGTAGTACCCTTTCATCACAGCATTGCCGCGAATGATGATCTCACCCATCGCCGCTCCGTCCTTGGCGACTTCGCGTCCCTCATCATCAACCACGCGCACCTCGGCGTTCGCGAGATACTCCACACCCTGCCGCGCCTTGATGACCGCGCGGTCACGCAAAGTTAGCTGCGCATGCTCGGGCCTCGATTCACTGATCGTGACGATCGGCGACACCTCCGTAAGCCCATACACATGCGTGATGTCCCAGCCCAGCTCCCCCTCCATTCTCTCGATGGTAGCCGCTGCCGGCGGTGCTCCGGCAGTGATGACACGGACGCCACGCGGCGCCGTCTGGCGCAGCTCTTCCGGCGCATTCGCCATGCCGATGAGCACCGTCGGTGCCGCACACAGCAGCGTGATCCCTTCCCGCGAAATCGCTTCAAAGATGAGCCTCGGATCCGCCTTCGGCAGGCAGACATGCCGACCACCCACAGCGGTGATGGCCCACACGAAGGTCCAGCCATTCGCATGAAACATCGGTAGCACCCACAGGTAACGGTCCGCACTGCTGAGATGCGTGTGCATGAGATGCCCCATGATGTTGAAAGCCGTATTCCGATGCGTAACCATCACCCCTTTTGGATTCGCCGTGGTGCCGCTGGTATAATTCAGCGCAATCATCTCCGTCTCGTAAATTTCAGCGGCAGCAAACTCCGACGATGAGGCTGCCAGCGCGGACTCATAATCGATCCAGCCAGGCTTGCGGCCCGTCAGAGCCACAAAATGCTCCACCCCGGGCACCTGCTCGCGAATGGAGTCCACCGCATCCAGATAGTCCGCATGCACACACACGACACAGGAGCCGCTGTGCTGCAGAATGTACGCAAAGTCAGCAGCGGTGAGGCGAAAATTGATCGGGACAATGACCGCCCCGATCTGCGGGATGGCATAAAACGCCTCCAGATGAGCGTGCGTGTTCGGCGCGATGGTCGCCACGCGTTCTCCAGGCTTCACCCCAAGCTGCTGCAGCGCCGCCGACCACCGGTCGCACCGCTCAAAAAACTCACGATACGTAAAGCGCCGCTCGTCATCCACCACGGCTTCGCGATCTGCATAAAGTCGGCGGGCACGGCGGGCAAAGTCGAGAGGCGAGAGCGGCGTTTCCATGAAATTTCGCCGATCATAGGAAGACACGCCCTGCAGTAGCGAGCGAAAACATGCGCGTTCTTTTCCGCCAGGCGGTGATTCTTACCGCGACTTTGTCGCCGAAACGGCTTAATGATTCAGCCACATGACTGACATTGACCCTGAAACACTCGCCGTCCGCATCCGCCAGTCACTTGGCTGCAGCAAGGATCTGGCAGCCGACTACGTGAAGGGCATCAGCAATCCCCCCGAGATCATCCACGGCAAAATTGTCGTGCGTGATCCCGAAGGGCGCATTGTCGCCCGTGTGCCGGAAAGCGTGCTGGCTTAAGCCGGACGCGATTCGATGCGCGCTACCATTTCGCGCACATGCCACGCTTTGTAGGCCCGCGGCCTCAAAATGGCGAGGCTTTTGGCAAACGAGCCCCATTTGAGGACTTGGATGGTCACGCGGCGCGTGCCCCAGTTGTTCATCATGCCGAAGGTTGGCTTGTAGAGATCGATGGTCTTGGTGCCGACGAGGGCGGAACCGTAATCATCGACGACGTAGAGCGAGGGATCACCCTGGATTTGAAACACCGTGCCCACCGGGTAGATGGACCAGTCCGCAGCGGCACTGCGGATCTGACCGTGCCTGAGCATCGTGCCGGCTGCCGTGCGGGCACCGTACTCGATGTGATCACTTTCGTCGTGAGTGTAGGCGGTTGTCTTGACGCCTGCAATGACCTGGCCTGGAGCGCCAGCTGGGGTTGTGGTTGAGCTTTTAACTTCTTCCGCGGTAGCGGAGACGCACATAGCAGCGAGGCACAGGAGGATGGATCGGTTCAATCTTTGGGTGGGTTGTTGGGTCGCGCTCAACCAGATGGGGGGCCCGGTTGGAGGGGCGCGCATGGTGCCGAGTACGACACCCCTGTCAACGCGGGGGTTTGTAGCCGCGGCAGCCTGGAAACCCGGACTTTAGACGCCACTAAAGGCGATTATAGCGCCACTACGTCACTTTAAAAGAAGAACTGCCCCGTAAGCCTCGGCCCCACCGGGAGACGCCATGGTCTGCCCGCCGAATGTCGCAGGTGCGACACAAGACCCTGAAAAAACTAGCCTTCCGGAGGGGTGCCAGGCCATGCAATAGGCGTTGTCACCCTTGATTCCGCCGCTTTGGACGAGCCATTCGAGGCCGCCTTTCTCATCAAAAGCGGCGGTGAAGATGTCGGTGGCACCTTGGGTTTTGAGTGTCTGCCCGGCAAAGGTGGCGGTGGCGGAAAACTCGCCTGTCACGAAGCAACGCCCGGTGTTGTCCGTGGCGACACCGAGGCAATAATCGACAGCCGGACCTTGGAGGACGTGGCTCCAGACCAGCTTGCCTTCGGGGCTGAAATGCGCGAACACGCCATCGTTGTCCTTGTCGCCGGTGGTGTGTACGGGGCCGCCATTGAGCACACCTTTGAACATGCCTGCACACCAGGTGCGGCCTTTGGCATCGACGGTGATTTCATGGAAGCCTGCGCTGGGGACGCCGGGCATGGTGGCCGCCCAGACGCCTTTGCCTTCAGGGGTGAGTTTCAGGACGATTCCGGCTTGGGATTTGGATTCCAAGGTCACGGCATCCATCATTCCGCTGCCGCCGCCGCTGCCTCCTATATAGATACAGTCATTGGCATCGACGCCGAGCCCATGGCCGCTGCCGGAGAATTTGCCACCCGTTGCCTTTACCCACTTCAGATTGCCATCCGAGTCATACTTGGCGCAGAAGATCGGGCGGGAGGTGCTGCCGGCATTGACCGTGACGTCACCGAATTTTGCTTCGCCTGCGATTGCGCCAGTGATGACGATGTCGCCCTTGGAATCGACCACGATGCCGTGGCCGTAATCGTAGCCTTTTCCGCCGGCGGTTTTGATCCAGATGAGTGCACCTTGTGTGTCGTATTTGGCAATAAAGACGTCGTAATCCCCCGCATTTGGTAGGATTTGGCCGTTGGCCTGGGCATCGGTGCTTTGGTAGTGGCCGGTGACGTAGGCATTGCCCGCCGAATCGGTCGCGACGCCGTAACCGCGATCCACCTTGCTGCCGCCGAGACTGCGCACCCACAAGAAGCGGCCCTCTTTGGACACTTTGGTGAGGAAAAAGTCCGTGCTGCCGAGTCCGGTGCGTTTCAGGTCGCCAAAGATGCCGTCATCGGTGGTTTCGCCGGCCATGAAGACGTTGCCGTCGCGGTCAAAGGTCACGGCGCGGGTTTTGTCGCTTTTAGGGCCCCCGCCTGCGGCGACCCACTCGACGGTGGGGGTGGCGGCGTGGAGGGAGGTGGCAAGGAGGAAGAGGGAGAGCGCACGCATATTACTGGATGGGGGAGAAGTCTGTGGGCTTCATGTAGATGCTTTTCACGCCTTCGGTGGGAGGCTCGATGGTGAGAGAGCCGTTGTTGGCGGCTTCGCTGGCGGCCTTGGCTTTGACCCAGACGGGATCTGCACGGAAGGCGGTGAAGGAGGCCTGGCCGGCTTCCTTGCTGTCATGGGCGAGGATGTAGATGAGTTTTTTGCCGGCACCTTTGTCGGCATCCGTGGGCGTCCAATAGGCGAGGTTGGTCATGCCGTGTTTGCTGAAGAGCTTCACGGTGTGATCGCGAAAGCGGGAGTGCAGGGCGTCGAGCTTGCCGTCCTTGGTGGTGTAGGTGCGCATTTCAAAGACGCGGGTCTTGGCGTCTTTGGCGATGGCGAGTGGAGGGGAGTAATCGGTCGATGCCATGAAGATCGACTCCGGTGCTTTGGCGAGGATTTTGCCGGCTTCTTCGCTGGCCTTGCGAGCGGCCTGCCATTCGGGGTCTGCGCCGAAGGCTTTGAAGCTTTCCTTGGCGGCTTCACGGCTCTTGTGTTCGAGCACGTAGATGAGGGTGGTCTTGGAACCGTTCTCTTCATCGACTGGGACCCAGTAGCCGATGTTCTTCATGCCGTGCTTTTCGAAGAGCTTGCAGGTGTGGTCACGGAAGCGGGCGAGGAGGGCTTCGAGCTTGCCTTCGTTGCAGGTGTAGATGCGGAGTTCGTATGCCGGGGAGGCATCGGAGTCTGCGGCGTGGAGCAGCGGGGCAAAGAGACTGGCGAGAGCGAGGGCTAGAAAGGTGAGGCGCTTCATGGGAGGTGAAACAAACGCCGCGAGATGAAATGCTTATCATCAAGAAGCCCGTGCAGAACTTCATCGGTGCAATGCGCGATCCGCCAGTGCATCACGCTCAGGCCTGCTGCTGGCGGGTGCGCCAGTAGGCGGCCATCCAGTGGACCTGGCCTTCGCAGAAGAAGACGTCGCGATAGTCATCGCCGACGACGAGGGCGGGGAGTTTGTGGATGGGGAGGCCGCGGCGGATGTGGTAGAAATGGGCGCGGGTGGTGCAGGCGTCCATGCAGCGCTGCGCGATTTTATCGTAGCCTTTGCCGGGCAGGAGCCGATGGGAGAGGGTGAGGTAGTCGGCGGAGAAGCCGTTCATCTCAAAGGTCTTGTTCATTGGTGTTTCGTCCACGCTGCGCGCGAGTAGGGCGGCTTGATGGGTGAGGGCGGGCTGCCAGATGGACTCCAGGTCAGGGCGCAGGGTGAGCAGCTGCTCCAGGCAGAGGACGGGGATGCCGTGCATGGTGGCGTTGCTGGGTTTGTCGATGGCAGGTTGCAGGAGGGTGGCTTTGAGATTGAGCCAGGTCTCGAAGCTCTGCTTTGAGTTCGCGCCGGGACGCCAGGATTCTGCGAGGGCGTGGAGGTAAAGAAAAGAGGCTGCTGCCATGGGGTGCCAGTCGAGCCGTTTCCACCAGATGGGTTTGCCGAAGTAGATGCCGCTATGGTCGTGGTCATGCCACCAATCGGAGAATGAGACGACGATGTCTTCGATCTGCTTTTTCTCCGCTGCATCTGCCATGGTGCGGTGATAGGCGTGCAGGCCGAGGGTGATGTCGGCGTATTGGTCGGCACTGCATTCCTCGATGCCGGCGACTTTGCGGATGCCGCCGTAGGGCTTGGGAAACCAGCCACGGCCGCCGCCGCCGAGGCCTGCGGGTGGCGCGGCGTTGTTCCAGAGAATGACGATGGCGTCAACGGTGCGGCGGGCAAGTTCACGCACCTTGGGGTCACGCGTGACCTCATATTTCAGGCATAAGGCCACGAGATAGGAACCGCTGGCCTGCCCGGCGTTTTCATAGTTGAGCCATACGGCTTTCAAGGCGTCCGGCATGGCGGAGTGTTCGGTGTAGGCTCCTTTGCCTTTGGGCCGGTCTTTGACCTCCGCGTTGGTCAAGGGTTGCATGGTGGCGCCATTGACGCCGCTGCGCAGGATGCCGTCTTCATCGCGAAACACGCGCTCGACGACTTCCTGGATGGTTGCCTCGATGGCTGCGTGAGTTTGACCGTAGTTCGCGGGTGGGAAGTCGCCGGTGTAAACATCCTGCGTGAGCGCTGCATTCGCGGCGGGCTCTTGGGTGAGGCCGGTCTGAGCTTTGAGTGAAGCGAGCATGGCTGTGGCACCCGCGAGGAGATTGCGACGTTTCATCACTGTTTAGGATTGGGGATCTGAGAGGAGGAAAGGTCTTGAGCAGGAAAGCTGCGGCGGATGCATAGGCGTCATCGAGCGAGTGATGCCCGGCCGACATGCCCACATGCAGTTGCACGGGGAAGAGGTTCATTTGCGGGTGCAGCTTTCGTGTGGTCGCCACCAAACGGCGGCTGAAGGCGATGCAGTCATCCGTGCTCACTCGGTCGTCCGCATTGCCAATGCTGATCCATACCGGGCGGCCCGCCAGCGGCTCCAGCGTCTGGTCCAGGCTGATGCCCGCGACCTGCTCTGCTGTGACTCCGGCGAACTCTTTTAAGGCCAGCGGATTGGTGACGGGTGAAATGCCCACGACGGCCTTGATGCGCGGCTCGCGGGCGGCGAAGTGCAGCGCGCAAAAGCCACCGCGCGAGACGCCCTGCACCGCCACCTGCTGCGCATCGGTGATGCCTGCGGCGATGAGATGATCGAGCACATCGATGCAGTTGCGCAGGTAGGGCCCGAGGAAGTCTTCGTTCGCCTTGGCGTGGATCGCCCAACCGCCAAGTGACGAAGGTTGTCCCGGCTTCAGATCATGCCCTTCGCAGGCCGGATCGAGCACGACATAAACCCAGCCGTGCTTTGCCAAGGCCTCTCCTGTTTCGAGGAGATAACGCATGTTCTCCTTTTCCAGCATGGCCATGGGATTGCCGATGATGAAGAGGGTGGGGGCTGGCTTGGCGTCTTTTCCGGTGCCGCCCAAGACGTAATGCGTGCCCCGGGGCGTCTGCATGACGTTGATCTCTTGTGCTGTTGCCGAGGATGGCGAAAGGGCCTGAGACAGCACGTAAGCGGCGAGTAGAATGATGGGGGCTTGCATCATGGTGAGGTCGGAAAAGAAATGCGGTGGCGGAGGAACCTACGGTCAGGCGCATGGTATGTTGCAGGGGGTTTCAACGCGGCATGAATGGCGCTGGAGCTGGCGGCGCGCTTCTATCGCTGCGGGGCTCATTTGCA
The DNA here is from genome assembly GCF_029946185.1 of Prosthecobacter sp. Classification (GTDB taxonomy): domain Bacteria; phylum Verrucomicrobiota; class Verrucomicrobiia; order Verrucomicrobiales; family Verrucomicrobiaceae; genus Prosthecobacter. The sequence continues at coordinate 13,575 of NZ_JAQSEA010000157.1, read as the reverse complement.
GACACTGCTGGTGAGCATGGCGTGTTGAGAGAGTGCTGGGTTTGCTTGCCGGTCGTGTGTTGCGAGACCCCGGGGAGCCTCGCTACCGAGTGGCATTCATGTCTGGCGCCTCAGCCGTAATGTCTCGTCATCGCTGATATAGGTGCGAGTGACACAGGATGAATCAAAGGGTGCCATCCATTGACAGTGATTTCGCTTCTCGGATGGCAGCGCATGGTTCGCAGGCTCCGCATCCAATTCGAACGACGCGTGACGCATGACATGGCACCGGATGGGCCAAGGAAGGGAGAATGATTCATCTGACGGCCTGAAGGGGAGAATGGAGAGAGGATGAATTCTGGCGATGCACTGTGGCAGGGGACTGTGGCGGTGAAGGACGGGGCTGGCGTCGCGGGTGCGTTGAGAATGGCCAAGGGAATGGGCTGAAGGGAGGCAGCAGAAAGGGGGATAATTTTGTCAAGAGTTGCACCCCATTTCCTCGCCCCGGGAAGAGTATTGTAAAATTTTGATACGTAAGCATTGCGGACGCACTGGAGCCCTTGAAATATTGAGGTGACAATCGTTCGGCCTGGCTACACTGATCCCTCTGATGATTAGTTCCACCCTCACATGGATTGAAAGCCTGAATGCAAACGATGGTGCTATTTTTGCCACTTGGGTGGGCACAATTTTTAGCCTGCTTGCGATGTTGGGTGTTTGGTCTCTCAGGGCAAGAAACCTTGCAAAGGTACGGCTACCAATACTCCTCAAAGAGCTTAGATCTGAAGCGAAGGAGTTGAACAACTGCCTGATTGATGCTTCTCAGTTTCATGTGCAGACTGCTAGGTTTTACGAGCGTATAGTGGCGACAAGATCAACTCTCCAAAGCATCAGCTGCAAGTCTGTTCCAAAGGAACTCAAAAAGGAAATCAAAGTCCTAGCCAAAACGATCGGCAAAACAAAGCTCTTGTCGTGGACACACGACAGCGCTTTTCAAGTTTACTGCTCAGTGAGGTCAATCGAGAAACTGCTAGATCATTCAATCAAAGATTTGGAGGCATGAAATATGGACCCAGAAAAAGTAATTCAACGACTTCTTAAACAAACGCAGCAAGGCGAAATTAACTGGACGCGAGTTTCAGCGGAATCCCGCTTTCCGTATTTGACCCAAGCAACTAATGATGTTGTTGATGTGGTGTTTACGGCTGAGGTTAATGGGCGAAACTTGGCATTGTATGAGGAGCGTTACAAGGCATACACAGATGAGGACTCCTTCTATTGGACTGCAAGACGATGCATGGATGTAGTCTCGCCAAAAGGTGAGAAGCTCTGGCAATTTCCCACAAGTGCTTATCTAAATGACCTCCTAGACGCTGCCGCTTATAAATCGGCGGATGTTCCAAACATCTTGATGGACTTGATGGGGGACTAAGGCTGACGCCGGTGATTGAGTGGTGGCGAAAAGATGCGGACATGAATGGCACTCGGTTAAGGATGTTTATCGTGGTTTGCAGTGCTGTTGCGCAGAGGCGTGCAACGGAGCGTTTTGCAGACGCTGCTGGCACCCGGTAGACACCAGCGAAGCGATGGGTTTGCTTCCCGATCTGGCTGCAAAGACCCAGGGTCGCCTCGCTTAGGCTCGGCTGACCCAGGGCTATAATCCGCAGCCCCTTCAGGGCTGAGACAAGATCGAAAACGATGTCGGTAAAAGAAGACTCTGCGGTTCATAACGCGACGCGAAGGAAGATTCAAACCTCGAGATGCTTGCCCTTAACCGGGTGCTATTCGTACCTCGTATGAATGGCCAATCTGCCAGCACGCATCTGACATCTCTGCCCATGTGGCTGATTTTTTAGCATCACGGCGTCGAAAGTGACAAATGCGTGGTCTTCACCTGATGGCTACGCTTACCGTCGTGCGGCGCGATCCGCCAGTGCATCACGCTCAGCTCGAACAGCGGCGGCGACATCCATTTTGATGCCGAGCTTGGGCACCACAAGAACTCCATTCTCGTAGTCTCCTGAAGTCACCTCTGGAATCTGATCAACCAGCGGTGCAAGCACAAGCCGACCACTGGGTGATCGCTTGGTTTCAGTCACAACAGGAACATCATCTACTGTCTCCATTCGGTTCTCCCGTCCTGCTTCATCGATAGTAACCACCGCCGCGGTCATGGGTTGATTTTGCCATTCAATGGCTGTGACCGCAAGGGTGGCGTGGTGTCAGCCTGCTGCGGCGAGGAGGCCGGAGGCTTTGTGGAGGGTTTCTTCGTATTCGTGCTGGGGGATGGAGTCGGCGACGATTCCGGAGCCGACGTGGAAGGTGATTTGGTTGTCTTTTTGGACGGCGGTGCGGATGGCGATGTTCCACTGGCTGCGGCCGTCGAAGCCGAACCAGCCGATGGCGCCGGTGTAGAGGCCGCGGGGGTGGGGTTCGAGTTCGGTGATGATTTCGCTGGCGCGTTTTTTGGGGGCTCCAGTAATGCTGCCGCCGGGGAAGCAGGCGCGGAAGGCATCGACGTGGTCGATGTGGGGACGGAGGGTGCCGGTGACGGTGGAGACGAGGTGGAAGACTTGGGCGAAGCTTTCGACGCGCCAGAGCTCGGGGACGGCGACGCTGCCGAATTCGCAGACCTGGCCGAGGTCGTTGCGCTCGAGGTCGGTGATCATGAGGAGTTCGGCGCGTTCTTTGGGCGAGGCGGTGAGCTCGCGGACGGCGGCGGCGTCACGTGCGGGATCGTTGGCGAAGCGGGGGCGGGTGCCTTTAATTGGGCGGGTGGCGATGCGGGAGCCCTGCATGCGGAGGAAGAGCTCGGGTGAGGCGGAGAGGACGGTGGTGCCGGCGAGCTGCATGAAGGCGGCATGCGGCGCGGGGGACACCTTTCGGAGTTTTAAATAGAGGGCGAGGGCATCGGCGTCCTGGGGCCATGCGGCCTGCCAAGGGTAGGAGAGGTTTACCTGGTAGATGTCTCCGGCGGCGATGTAGCACTGGGCACGCTCGACACTGTGAATGAAGTCTGCGCTGCTGACGCCGGGTGTGAAATGAAGGCGTGGGGCGGCAGCAGGCTGGCAGGCGGAGGGTTGCCATTTGAAATCGCCGAATTCGAACCATTTTGCGGTGTCATGATGATAAACGAGGCCGTGGGGGTAGATGCCGAAGGTGAAGTGGCCGTCGTAGCCGACCCAGCCGTACAAACCGCCGGCGGAGGCGCGGGGAATGCGGAGGGCGGTGCGCACTTTTTCCCAGTCGTGGTCGATGTGGCCCTGGAGAACGGCGACGGGTTCGGCGGTGAGAATGGAGATGGCACCGGGGGTCTCGAGGGAGGAATCCATCCAAACGAAGCCTTCGCGATGGCACAGTTGTGCCGCTATTTCAGCCGGGGTGAAGGAAAAATCGCACGGATGATAGTGCGGCGACGTTTCTATGGCATGAGAGAACAACGGCAGGGTGTGACCTTCCGGCATTTTGAACGAAGAACCCTGAAACATTGACACTAGGAGGCCTAAATCGTACCATGGGTGTCTTTTTCAGCAACTTGTGACTCCTACATCCACCATTCTTACCTCCGAACGCGATCGCTCCTCAATGATCGCTTGGGGGACGCTGTGTGTGCTGGCGGTGGTGCAGATGAGTCTGGCGCTGAAGCTGCTCACGGCTGGCCCTCCTCAGGCTGAGGGGCCCATGGTAGTCGTGCCGCCTCCAACCGCACCCATGACCGCACCTGCGCTGAGCGGGGTGCCGGAGATCGGCCAGATTTCGATGCCACCGAGTGCCAGCGCTCCACCGCTGCCGGGATCGTTCATCCAAGCCCCGATTTCCAATGCTCCGCCACCCATTGGCTCATTCAGCATGCCTGGAACTGCGGCACCGGGGCCGACCCCTTCGTTTATTCCTCCGACTGCGCCCACTGCGATAGCGCCGTTTGTTCCAGCGGCCCCAGCTCCACCCATGCCTGGGACTTCTCAGACCTTGCCGCCTCCCGCAGAGCCTGGCATGTCTGCTTCTGGGTTCCCGACGACGGCACCGTCCGGGCCCAACTCCAAACCTGATGCCGCCACGGCGCTGCTGAAGGATGTGAACTACGTCATCACGGCGGCGCAGGAACTCCGCGGCCTGAGTGACATGCAGGGAACTTTGGAACTGCTGCGGAAGGCGGATGAACTGACGCCTGCGCATCCGGCAATCATTGCCGAGATGGCGCAGACTTACGAACAGATGGGGATCACGGCCAAGGCAACGGACGCGTGGCGGCGCATTCAGCTTCTCGGAGAAACGAAGGCGGGCATTTATTTTGAACTTGCCTCACGACGCTTGGGCGCGGGTTCGGCGGCGGTGGGAGCACCCGCGCTTTCGGCTCCCTCTGGTGCGGACGGCGAAAAGTTCCTGCGCCTCGGCGCCTGTCAGGCTACCCGTGATTTCTTGGTTCCCACCGGCGAACGCTACGTGCTGCATGTTCCCATTTCCCGGGCGGGCAACCGTCCGATCAACTCGCAGGAGCTGAATCTTGAGGTGTTCTTTTTTGACCGAGTGAACAACGAAAAAGTGGCACTGACAATCGCGCCTGAACCGGTGGAATCCTGGCAGACCGCTCCGGTGGACTGGAACGGGACCGGTGAGGAGCTGCTGGATGTCGTTTATCACCTGCCTGCACTTTCCGCCGCCGAAATCCAACAGCATGGACGCCGTTCTTACTACGGGTACATGCTCCGGCTCTACTACAACAACAAACTCCAGGATGTGGCTGCCGAGCCCCGTGATCTCCTGGAGTTCGGATCCACACCCGGCACCGCTCCTGCGGGTGTGAATCCGCTGCTCCCGCCGATGAGCAGATGATCGCCACTGACATGCCCGCATGACTCTTTTGTTTGTCGATTCCAACGCCGCTCTGCGCGGCACCCGAACTATCTGGCTGAGGGACAATCTCCCTGGCTACACGGTGGTGGATTTTCCCAGCTCGTCACTCGCGGCCGCATGGGTGGCGAAGGCAGACTCGCTGGACATCCTGGTGACCGAGGCGATTTTTGAAACGCAGGAAACCGGCTTTGCGCTGCGCGACACGGTGCGTGCACGTTTTCCGCAAACACGGGTGCTGTTTAGCACGCGCTATGACCTGACGGGATTTGAAGATCAAATCGCTGATGGCCTGGTGATCAAAGACGCCCCGTACACACCGGAGAAACTGCTGGAGCGTGTGCGTGCCCTGCTGACGCTGCCGGTGGAGTCCAATGAGCCGCCGCCGGTGATGGTGCCAGGCACGGTGCTGGGGAACTATCAGGTGCTGGAACGGCTCTACATTGAAAGTGAGTCTGAAACCTACCGGGCGCTGCAGATCACGGTACAACGCCCGGTGGCGCTGGTATTGCTTAAACCGGAGTATCTGAAGCAGAAGGACGTGGTGGCGAAGTTTAAGGGACGTGAGCGGGTGAAGGCATCTCTGATGCACCCGCGCATTGCCCCGCTGTATGAGGCGGGTGAAACGAACGGCTGGCTGTTTTACACGCGCGAGCTGCCACGCGGGCGGAGTTTGTCGGAAATCGAACTGACGCATGAGATGCTCAGCGAGCGGCGGCTTGCGGAGGTTTTGTTCGGGGTGGCGGAGGCGATGCAGTTTGCGACGGAGCGTGGCTATCATCATCGCAGTATTTCGCCCCGAGACATTTACATCGATGCAGACCACCAGTCGAGCATCGTGAATTTCTTCCGCCCTGCGGCGGCCAAAAAGCGCGATGCCCAGGCGGATGTGAAGGCATTTCTAGACCTGATGCGACCTGTCGCGGCCGAGGGCAAGTCCCGAGGACTGCTGCAGACGCTGTCAGCTGCGCACCACGACTGGAACGGGCTGCTGACGGCGCTGGATGATGTGCGTGACGACATGCGTGAGCGCAGCATCGTGCGCAAGATCGAGGCGGAGACCATGCCAGTGAGCGTCAACGGGAACAAACCGTGGTGGGTCTGGATGATGATCGTTTTCGTCCTCATCGTGGTGGCAGGCCTTGGGGCCTTGATGAACGGCAACCATGCTCCGCGAACTGACAATGCGTCAACGCTTCCTATTGAGCTGGTGAGGATCCCCGAAGGCAGCTTCGTGTATCAAAAGAATGAGAAGGTGAAGCTGCCGGAGTTCTGGATGAGCAAGCATGAGGTCACCATCGGCCAATATGCGGACTTTCTGATGGCATTGAAAAAGGCTGCGGCGGGAGCCTTCGATCATTCCTTGCAACCCAAGACGAAAACCAGCCACGAACCGATGAAGTGGGGCCAGTATTATGCCGCTGCGAAAGCGGGCACAACGTTCAACGGTGAAAGCATCACACTTAACACACCGGTCTCCCAGGTGGACTGGTGGGATGCGTATGCCTTTGCCAAATGGAACGGTCAGCGCCTGCCGACCGAGCAGGAGTGGGAGAAAGCCGCCCGTGGTGAGCATGGCCTGATCTACCCCTGGGGCAACCAACCCAACAGCAAGGCCGCCAATCTAGGTGATGACTACGATGCCTCGCCGAAAGGCAAGGGTGGCAAGATCGACGCGTACAATCTTTGGGCTCCGATCACACGCATTACGCAGGACATCAGCCCCTATGGTGTGTGTGACATGGCGGGGAACGTCAGCGAATGGACTGCTGGCGAAACCTTGTCTGGCGAATGGCCCTCACACCCGGATTACATTGACATCAAGGTGCCGGTGGTGCGTGGCGGACACTTTGGCCTGAAGAGCAACGACCAGTTGCTCACTGACAGACGCTTTCCTGAATCTGCAAACGAGGCTACACTCGCGCGCGGGTTCCGCACTGCCACCAGCACCGCTCCTCCAGCCAAACCCAATCCTTGAAGCTTATGAACCGGATTCTTCTACTTTTAATCCTCTGCCTGTGCTGCGGCCAGGCCCGTGCCCAGTACGTGACCAATCTTACTCTGCTGAAAAATCAATTCCTCACGGGCGAGCCGGTGGTGGCGGTGGTGAGCATCACGAACCGTTCCGGCGACAATGTGATCGTGGGCGGTCATGGCTCCAAGGACTGGCTGCAGTTTGAGATCACGCAGTCCACCGGACAGCGACTCACCCCTGTGAGCATTGGTTCAGAGGAACCCATCACCCTGCCGGCGGGCGGCACGACCAAGCACACGGTCGAAATCTCCGGAGGCTACTCCACCGCCAATCTCGGCACCTTCACCATGATCGCAAACGTGCTGCATCCCCTTTCCGGCCAGTACTTCATGTCCAATAAAGTGCGGGTGACCATCACGGACTCGAAGCCGAACATGTTTGACCAGCCGTTTGGTGTGCCGCAGGGGTTTGATGGCGCGGGGCGGCAGCGCCGCTACCAGGTGATCCTGTTTCGTGAGCTCAATGATCTGCAGCTTTACTGCCGCATCACCGATGATCGCAGCAATGCCTACATCGCGACCTTCCTGCTGGGGCCTGCCATGATGGCGGTGCAGCCGCAGATCAGCATTGATGTGCATAACAAGCTGCATGTCTTGTTCCTGGCCATGCCGCATGTTTTCTGCCACGTGATCGTGAACCCGGATGGCAAGATTCACCAACGCACCTACTACCGTGATCCGGAGGGCAACCGCCCTTCCCTGATCATGACGCAAGGCGGAGCGCAGGTGGTCGGCGGTGAATCTTTTGACCCCAGCGCGCCTCCACCAAAAAGGAAAAAACTGCGCAAAGCCTCCGACCGTCCGGAGGATATGGAGTCCGTGCCGAAATCGAAGAACTAACTCTACGATTGTGCCAGCCCTACGGGCTTTCGATCCGCTGATGCGCGGGGGAGTTCGAACGGCGGTTGGAGGCTGCGGGTTGTGGACGTTGCCACACGCTGAGGACGGGCGGGCTGTCGCCACACCCATCCTACTGGCGGGCCTGCTCGTCCAATGAGCGGAGCAGGGCTGGTGCAAGCCGAGCTTACTTGCCGACTTTGGGCATGGCCTGCACGAGGAGATTGTAGAACTCGTTTTCTTCGTGCGTTTCGCCGTCGCTCTTGAGGATGTTTTTCACCACGCCGAGCACTTCCTTTTGACCGGTCTTGGTGGTGAAGGCCTGCGCCTTTTCATTGATGTAATCGAACATGGCATCATCGCTCTCTGCGGCCTCACGGGCACGAGCGAGGGACTCTTCGATGAACAGGCTCTTCGGGTATTCGGAATCCCAGCCTTCAGCGACAAAAGCGGACTCCAGGAGACGCTCCTCGGTCAGTGAGATGTGTGCATCGGCATAGATGGAGAGACTGAGAAGGTCGAACAGGGCTTCGCGCTGGGGTTGTTTCATGATGTTCTATTTTGCAAACATGCTGCAGGTGATCAAGCACACTCTTGTTCACACTGAAATCTTCAGGGATTGGAAGGTGGCGATTTGTGCTCCTGAATGAACCGCCGCCTCCACCTGCCCGCCGTTCACGGTGATCACGGCGTAGCCCGCTGTATCGGCATATTCGAAGGCCGTCACCTGCTTGCGCTCGCTGGCGTAGATATCACGGCGCTGCGCTGCGGTCTCGGGTGAATGTTTGGGCTCCAGATTGACCTGATCACCCGTGTAAGCGGCGAGGCCGTGCAGTTCGGCCTTTGGCTTTTGATTCAATGCGGAGACCACACTGCTGACTGCGAGCTGGGAGAAACCTTTCCCGCCTGCGAGACGTGTGAGGGCGCTGAATTTGTGCAGGTGGCCGCCTAACACCATGGCTTCCTGCTGGCCGAGCACTGCAAGGAGTTTTGTGCGCTGTGCTTTCGTCTTTTCGCTGGCGTAAAGATGCCAGGTGGCGCGTGCGCCATAGGGGACGGCGGGAGGATGAATGATGACGAAGAGGTGTTTTGACGTGCGCTTGGACGTGACGGCTTCCAGCCATTCGAGGCTCGATTTGTCGTAGGCATCAAAGAAGGCGAACTGGGACTCGCCGAAGGTGAGGGTGTGATTTGCCTGGGTGTGGGTGGTGGTGGCATCGAGCTTGCGTGCTTGCTGGGCCATGAATGGGAGCAGCACTTCGTCGAAGGCTTCCTTGGCACCGTCGCCGGTGACATCGTGATTGCCTTTGGTGAAGACGAGGGGGAGGCCGAGGTCTGCCTGCGCCACGAAGGCGAGGGCCTCGCGATTCTGCTGTGCTGACAGTTCGGCTGTCCCGCACAGGCCCTGTACCAGATCTCCCACCTGGAGCACGAAGGCGGGTGGTGCGGCGGATTCACGCAGGGCGATGATTTGTTGTTTCACGGCGGCAAACATGCTGGGCATCACTTCCGTGGTGAGCCGCGAGTAGTTTTGGATCTGGCTCAGATCACCGCCGTGGTGTTTATCCAGCCACTTCAAATCATGATGCGCGAGGCTGTCGTAGTGCAGGTCTCCCAGGAGGATGAATGAGAAGGGCTTTGCGGCCTCCGCAGCGGAGGAGACGACGGGGAGAGCGGCGGCGCTGCAGGCTTGTAAAAAACGGCGGCGGGAGTGCATGCGTGGAGAACGTCGGCCGGGGCGCCCACCCTTCGAGATTCGTCTGCTCTCGACTGCCCATCTTGCATGATAAGTATTGAGCGTAAGCGATCACCGTTTTCATAGGGCGCGTCTTTAGTGGTCAATCTGTGCATTGACAGCCGGATTGGAATCCCGAGCATTTTGCGCCAAAAAAACTGAGCCAAATCGGTCGTGTGTTGTCTCTGGCAACCTCGTTTAATCCTACCCTAATGTGTCGATTTCTTCTTTCCTGCCTCCTGCTGTCCTCCACCTGTTCTGCCGCAGACATCTATTGGGATGGTTCCAGCAACGGGGATTGGGCGAATGTCGAGAATTGGACCAGCGCGATTAACGGGGGCAGCACGCCGTCTCTGGTGCCGGGCAGCGGGGATCGTGCTTTTTTCAACGCGGACGTTTTTACCAACGCCATCACCACACTGGGAGCAGCCCAGAACGCATTGGGACTGGTCTTCAATGGCAATGCTACGGGGGGCACGACGCTGGGCACGCTGAATGATTACCTGCTCACTTTGGGCGCGTCAGGGATCGACGTGCAGAGCGGTTCTCAGCTCATCAACTCCAGTCTGGCAGTAAGCGGTGTGCAGAGCTGGAGCAACACGGGCGCTGGTATTCTGACGGTGGCCGGTGACACGGCGCTCAACGCCAATCTCACCCTGGCTGGCACTGGCGGGATCAGCATCACCGGGGGGATCACCTCCACGACGAATCGTACGCTGAAGCTGTCCAACACGTCCGGCAGCGTCTCACTGGGCGCTGTCAGCAACTCGGCCACGCTCACCTTCGACACGGACGCAAATACCAACCTGACGGTGAACGGCATTATTTCCGGCTCTTCCATTCAAAAAGATGGCGCGGGAACACTGACCTTTAACGGTGCCAACAGCTTTTCCGGCAACCTGCGAATCATGAATGGCACCCTGAAGGTGAACACTTCCAACACCGCCGCAGCGCAGGTGATTTTCGGGCTGGCTGCTGGCTCAGCCGGGGTCAATGGCGTCGGCATCCTGACGCTGGACAACACTTCCGCCGTCTCCTTCCGACTGAACTCCCTCACCTACGTGCATCCCACCAGCGACGGGGCCATCATCAACGCAGGCGGCGGTGGCAGCTTCTCGCCCACGCTCGCGCTGTATGCAGACCGCACCTTCATCATCAATGAAACCCAATCGGCTTTTGACCTGCTGGTGGAAGTGGGGATCGCCAATGGTGACGCCAGCAATCGCGGCATCGTCAAGCAGTCCATCGGCACCATGGTGATGCGCGGGGTGAACACCTACACCGGGACCACCAGCGTGGACCGTGGCAGTCTGGTGCTGGACTACAGCATGAACAACAGCAACAGCAGACTCAGCGACACTGCGGCGACCAACCTGCGCGGTGGAATTTTGGAATTTTGGGGGAACGCGTCCGCCGCCAGCGCTGAAACCCTCGGTTCTCTCGCGATCGTGCGGGCCAACAGCACTTTTTCGCTGGTCAGCAACGGTCAGACGGTTGCCGTGACCCTCGCGAGCGGCCTGTCCCGCAGCGTTGGAGCGGGTGTGGTGGATTTTGCTTCCAACGACTGGTCCAAAACTGTGATCACTGCGACCGGCGGAGCCGCCAATGGCAGCACCGGCATCCTCGGCGGCTGGGCCACGGTGGATGGGGATCGCTGGGCGGCCAAGAATGGCAGCAACGCGATTGTGGCCGTCGGCAGTGTCCAGAACGACCGTTCACAATGGACAGCGGCAGATCATGTAGTCGTGAATGGAACCGCCTCTGGCACGCTGGGCACCAACACGATCGCCAGCCTTATTCTCGACGCCCCGGCTGGCGGCACGTTAACCTTAAACAACGCCGGCAGTGCCCTCACGCTCAGTGCCAGCGCCCTTCTCGTCAGCGGCAACGTGACCGGGAACACCACCCTCAGCGGCGGTCAATTGATGACGCAACAGGCCATTGGCGGGCAGTCTTCGGAGCTGATCATTACGAATCTTTCCACAGGCATCCTGACCATCGCTGCCAACATCGGCTCCAACAACACCCCACAGACCCTGCAGGCGCAGCATCTCACGCTCGCTGGTCCTGGCTGGATTCTCCTCACCGGCAGCAACAACCTCATCGGCCACTTGGCCACAGGCAGCGCCAGCCAGACCAGCCAGGTGAACATTCAGGGCCTCGTCCGCGTCAGCGGCGGCAATGCCATCACCGACTATGGGACGCTTGCGATCGCCGCCGGTGCCGCCATGACCGACGGCGCGGTGCTGGACCTCAACGGCGGCAATGAAGGCGTCGGGAACCTGAGCGGTGGTGCCGGCGGAGACAACACGTACGCGGAGGTGGGGCGTGGAGAAATCCGCCTCGGCACGGGCGGGGTGCTGACGGTCAATCAGACCGGTAACACGACCCTTTCAGCCCGCATCACCGGCACCAATGCCAAGGTGATCAAACTGGGCAGCGGCACACTGACCACCAGCACCAATGTCGAGCACACCATGAGCGGGGAACTCGCCGTGCTGGGCGGCCTGGTCGATCTCACCAGCGCAAACGTCGGCTTCACCTCCATCAACACGATCCGCCTGCGCGGCGGTCAGTTGCGCTCCGAACAGAACAGTACTTCCGCCGCTATCAACAAGATCAACAACAACGCCGCCATCATCCTGGAAGGCACTGCGGGAGACGGTTTCCGAGTCACCAGCAATCAAAACGGCACGCGCACGGAGACTGTCGCCAGCCTCGGTCTGGCCGGTGGGGCGAACACCCTTACCCTGGACAACACGGCAGCGACCACGACCACTGCTCTGACCACGATGTCTTTCGGTGCCACCACCTCCTTCAGCCGCACCAACGACGCCACCCTATTGGTGCGCGGCCCGAATCTTGGCGGATCTCCCAGCGCCGGCAGCGATGCCACACGTGTCACGTTCACCACCGCCACCGCGATCAACAGCTACCTCGTCGGCACCAGCACCACCGCCGGGGCGACGAATCTGAAGATTCTGGCCTTCGCCATCGGTGAAAACAGCCCCACAGGTGTGGGTGACACCTTTCTGACGGTGGACAGTGCGACAGGCAACAGCCTGCGCACCCTGACCACCGCTGAATATGCCACGAACTACGGCACGGCCGCCAGTGATGCCAACCTCAGCCTCAGCGCCACGGCCTCAGCCCTCGGCACGAAAACGCTGAACTCCCTGCGGATCGTCAGCAGCGGCGGCTCGATCAATCTGGCTGGCGGTACGGGCAGCACTCTCACGCTCACCAGCGGCGGGCTTCTCATGACCGCCGGGGCCACGGACAATGATGTCGTGCTAAGCGGCTATGACTCCATTCAGGCTGGCACTTCGGGTGCTGGTAATGACGAACTCGTTGTTCACATCACTTCCTCAAACGCTGCGGCCTCCGGTGCCACCTTGACCCTGCAGTCCGCCATCATCGACAATGGCGGTGCAACAGGCCTCACGAAGACCGGTGCTGGCACGCTCATCCTCGGTGGTGCCAACACCTACTCCGGCGCGACCACGATCAACCAGGGCATCCTCGAATTCGGTGCCTCCGCAGGGAATCTCGGCAGCGGCATGGTGCGCCTCAGCGGTGGCACCCTGCGCTGGGGTGCGGGCAACACCACCGACATCACCGCTGGTTCGCGAGCAGTGGAGCTGCTCGGAGCCTCCAACTATCTCACGCCCAACTTTGGTGGTTACATCCTTGAGGTCGGCAGCGTCTTCGATGTGGGCAGCAACAACGTCACTCTTGCCAACGCGATCGGCAGCAATGGCTACGGAGGCCTGACCAAGACTGGCACCGGCACGCTCACCCTCAGCGCGGCACCGACCTACACGGGCGTCACCGTCGTGAATCAGGGTGCCATGAATTTCCAGACCATCGCCGCCAACACCACTGAGGCGCTTTACCTCATTCAAACTGCCAGCGTGACCAGCGGCACCCTTTCCTCCACGATCCAAAACGGCCTGAACCTCCAGTCTCTCGTGGTTGGCGGAGTGTACAGCAGCGCCCCGGCGGTGAACGCGACCCTGACAGTTCTGGGTGGGGCCGTGAACATCGGCGACGGCGGCGGGGACGACTTTATTCTCATCGGATTTCGCGATCCGACCGCAGGCATTGCTGCGGCAAACACCGTCGGTACCGTCGATTTT
>NZ_JAQSEA010000156.1 GCF_029946185.1 Prosthecobacter sp. | reverse complement strand
CTGCTGCCACATGGCCTCCGCAAAGCACTCGCTCTCAAACCACCCTTTCGCTGGCTGTTCGGTGTGCGGCTGGCGGGATTTAAGGGCTAGTCTTGCAACGACTGCATCCAGCGGTCGAGCTGCTGGATGAGTTCCGGCGGGCCATCGGCGGGGAAATTTTCGATCAGCCAGGTCACGTCTTCACGGGCACCGGCTTTTTCACCAAGACGCTGACGCATCTGCGCACGGGTAAGACGCTCCCCAGTGGACTGGGGATCAATGGCGAGGACGAGATTCAAATACGGCAGCGACTCGCGCAGCGAGCGGCTGGCATCAAACACGCTGCTCATCAGATTGCGCAGCATGCGCAGCAGGATGGCCTGCTTGGTGGTGGGTGAGAGCGCGCCTTCGGGGAAATGACCGTCCTCGGTGAGATCCAGCGCCGCCTCCTCCACGGTGACGAGTTTCCCGTGCTCAAAGACATCGACGAGCTGGAGCTCGCCTTCGGGGCCATCGCGATAGCCGACCATGAACTTGCCGGGCAGCGGCACGCCAAACACGCCCTGTACGCCGAGGGCGGAAGCCAGCTCGACGTAGAGCACGCTCAGTGTGATGGGCAGACCTTCGCGGTCATCAATGACTTCGTTGAGGTAGCTGTTGGAGCGGCTGCTGTAGTCGCCCCGGCTGCCATGAAAGCCATTCTCTTCAAAGAGATAGCGGCTGATTCGTTTCACGGCCGGGATGGTGCCCTTGCTGATCTCGGGATCGTCTTTGAGATCAAGCACCATGGACTTGAAACTGTTCATGTAGGTGGCGATGTCGATCTCCGGGTTGTCGTGACGTGCCAGTAGCAGAGCACAGCGCAACAGATTGATCTCCGGCTCGGGTTTGGCGAGTTCGGCGAGGATTTCCTTCGTCATGGCGCGACGGTGCAGTTCGTGTTCGAGATCGCGCAGCTTTGCGGCTTCTTCCTCAAGCTTGCGACGCTGTTCCACCAGCACGCGCCTAGCTGCTGCGGGGTTTTCCAGCAGGCCGTCCAGCGTTTTGTCGGCGGTGGCCGCTGCGGCGATGTATTCTTCCAACTTGGAGCGGAGCTGGGAGGCGACCTCGGGTTGCAGCGGCTTCTCGGCGAGGTCGGTGCCGATGCGGAAATTGCGAAACTGCGCCACGGTCGTCCTAAATTTGCACAGACCGCCAGAGCCGCCGCGCAGGCCGGTGTCGTCACTTTCAATGATCTGCTGGCCATTCACAAAGCAGACGATGCGCCCAGGCTCGACGCGGACACGCAGCGTGTTCCATTCACTGGATTTGTAGGCATCGCTCGGGACATCGGCGAGGATGGTCCAGGAATAGACGTCGGAGCCGTCAAAGCGGGTGAGGCGAAGCTTCCCACCCGAGGCGTAGAAGCCGTAGTGCTTGTCCGCGCCATCGGAGCAGAAGGTGAGGCCGGCGGCACCGGATTCATCCTCGAGCCGCACATTCACGGCGATCTCAAAAGTGCCTTCGGGCACCTTCTGGGTCGAGAGGCAGAGCGCGCGACCGCCAAAGCCTGCGCCTGAAAATTCGGAACGAATGACGCCGGCATGCTGCGTCCACTGCGCCCCCAGATGGGCCTGCCACTGTTTGGGATTCAGCGCGCCAATGGTCAGCCAGCGGGACATGGGCACGGGATTGGGTTTTTCGATGAGGGATTTGAGGTCGTTCACCGGCATGGCGAAGCCGAGGTTGTCAGTCTTGAGCGACTTTAGGGTGAGCAGGCCCAGCACATTTCCCTGCATGTCGAGCAACGGACCGCCGCTGTTGCCTTTTTCGATGGGCACGGCGACCTGCAGCATCTCCAGGCCATCCACATCACGGGTGGCGGAGAGCACACCCTGGACGATGCTAAAACCCAGACCTTCCGGGGCGCCCATGGCGACAATGGGATCGCCCTGGCGGACTGTGCTGGAATCTCCTAGCGGCAGAGGTTTGAGGCCCTTGGCGTCAATTTTGAGCAGGGCGAGGTCGTGATGGCTGTCACTGGCCTGGACGACGGTGACATTGTAAGTTTTGCCATCGTGCATCTCGATTTGCAGACGGCGTGCTTCGCCTATGACGTGCAGATTCGTGGCGATGAGGCCGTCCTCGCTCACGATGAAACCGGAACCGATGCCGTCGGTGCCTTCGCGGCCGATCTGGGTGATTTTGACCAGCGACGGACGGATGGTCGCTGCCAGTTCGGTGGCGGTCTGGGCGGGAGCCGCTGGCTGGGACTCAGCCTTTGATTTCGAGGCCGCGTCTGCCTGACCAATCATGAGGCAGGTGAGGAGCAGGAGGGAAACTGTTCGCATGGCAGAGGATGATGCAGGAAACGCGCCACGCGAGCTTTTCCATGCATCAGAGATTAACTGGCACCTCGCCGCATGGCGCAGCAGGCGATAGCGATGTCCGTCAGCGGCGACCGCCTTTCCCCACGAAGTCACCTCACTTCAAACTCAGAATAAACGCCTTCACATCGGCGAACTCCTGCGGCTTCAAAATGAGATTCATCGGCGGCATCGGGGAGATCGGTGTGGCGGTGTAGCCTTCGGCGAGTCTGGCGTTCGGATTCACGAGGCTTTCGAGGATGTAGGCGGCGTCTTTGCGCGTGGCTATGCCATCCAGTGCAGGCCCCACAGCGCTGCCCTGGCCTTTGAGCATGTGGCAGTTTTTGCAGGCGGCGACGGGGTGCTCCCAGAAGATTTTCTCGCCGCGCTTCACATCGCCCGCCAGCTTGGATTCATCTTCTTCGATTTCGGGGATCAGTTCCACCAGGCGCATATCATCAAAGTAGGTATCGCCCTTCGCCACATGCAGGAGGTTGATGCTGGCTTTGTCGCGGGTCTTGCTGTTGAAGGTGACTTCCACTTCGGTCCAGTCCTGGGTGCGCTTGATCGTGGTGGTCTCCGCGCGGCCGAGGTGGTCATTGAGGCTGGCTTTGCCTTTGAAGCCGTGGGTCTTGATCCAGGCACTGAGCTTGTATTCGGTGTTCGGCTTGAGCGGCAGGTCGGCAAAGAAACTGGTGTCGGCGTCATCGCGGGTGATGACGCGGAAAGCCTGCTTGCCGCTGTGGACCATTTTCCCATCGGTGACGATGCTCCACTCCGCCCCCGCATTACCGGGCTTCTTGCCGTAGTTGCGCAGCTTCCATGCGGTCGGTGTCTTCGTGCCTGCGGCTATCTCTTCAAAACCGGGGTTGGGCAGGAGGTTCGGGCCTTCCTTGTAGTTCAGCGCCTTGTGCTTCTTGCCCAGCATCTTCGCAGCTTCGGCCAGCCATTCGTCGTTTTTTACGATGGGATCAGCGGCAAGCTTTTTGACGAGCGTCTGGATCTCGGGGGTGGTGGTGAAGTCGGAGAGTTTGACGAAGGCGGCGAGGCGGGTGTGGAGATCGGGGTCGTTGAATGTGCCGGAGCCGAAGAACAGATCCTGGGCTATTTTGTCAGAGCCGAGGGCGCGGATGGCATTGCGGCGCAGTTTGGCGTCTTTGGAGATGAGCGCGGCTTGGTGAGTTGATTTATCTAAAAATTCAAGACCATCAAGAGACCACAATGCGTGAATCGCAGCAAGGCCACTGTCACTTGTGGAGACTAGTTTGTTTAACGCTAAATCTATGTCCCCACCAAGTCCCAAAATGGTCTTTGGCTCAAGATTGCCGGGGGCACCGCCAATGATGATGTTTCCTCTCATGCCGTGGGCATGTCCTTCAACAAGCAGCCGTTGTGCGGTGAGACGCCAGAATGGATTGGGGTCACTCAATGCCATCACCAGATCAGGCGAAGAACCGAGAAAGCTTACACCCTTCTCCTTGGTCTCCTGGACTGCAAAATGGTAAACGGGAGCTTTGCCAGCACCCTTCGCCACGATCCGGTAAATCCGCCCGCGTGAGTGATCACGAATGTCATTCTCATGAGCGCCGCCTTTGCCGGTGGTGGCGACGAAGCCGCCGCGCTCCACGCTGGGGGTGGGATTGTGCTGAATGATGAAGTTTTCGAAATCGGCCACCCACACTGCGCCATCGGGGCCGACTTCGGCATGGACGGGGGAGTTCCATTCGTCGCTGCTGGCGTAGATGTTCATGAAGTCGAGCGCCTTCCAACCGGCGCCGTCGGGCTGCAGATCGAAGAGTGCGACGACTTTCATGGTCGGCTCGCAGACCATGGCTTTGCCTTGGAACCGCTTCGGTAATTTGTCGCTATAAATAAAATTGCTGCCTGCTGCCGAGGTGTAGCCGCCGAAGACGTCCACCTGCCGGAAATTCGGCGTGATGGTGTGGCAGGTATCGACGACATTGATCTTCTTTGCCGTCATGCCGCGTGAGCCTTCGGTATAGGCGGTGGCGGGAATGCCGCCGAAGAAGAGGGGCGCGCCATTCGCGGTGCCGCCGAACTGATCTCCCGCGTCATTGGTGCTGTGCCCCCAGGAGTTGTTGCTGAACTGATGCAGGAACTCAAGGGCGCTGCCGTCGCTTTTGAAACGATAGGTGCCCATGGAGAACTGGTGCTTTTTACCGCCGACGTATCCTTCGATGCCGCTGTAGCCCACGCAGCCGTAGATCCAGTTGTCGAAGCCGTAGTGGAGGTTGCTGGCCTGAGCATGCGTGTCGCGGATGCCCCAGCCGTCGATCACGGTTTCACGCACATCGGCTTTATCGTCGCCGTCGGTGTCCTTCAGGAAGATGAACTTCGGCGGCTGACTCACAATGATGCCCCCACGCGCAAACACAATGCCCGTTGGCAGATTGAGCTTGTCGGCAAAGACGGTGAATTTGTCGGCTTTGCCATCGCCATCGGTGTCTTCGCAAATTTTGATGCTGTCCTGGCCTTCGCCACTGTCGGTGACGCCATGGGGGTAGTCGCGGGTTTCCACCACCCAGCAGCGGCCGCGCTCATCCCATGCGAAGGCGATGGGCTTGGCGATGTCCGGCTCACTGGCGAAGAGTTTCAGCTCGCAATCGGCAGGAACCTGCGTGCGCGCCATGCTGCCTTTCACGCTCATGGGCAGTTGCAGTGTGAGCGGCTCCGGGCGCTTTTCGTAATTGGCCACCTGCGGGTGTTTCTCGCGCACCTCGGGGTCGCGTTGGGCCAGGAAGGCCTCGTAGCTGGCTTTGCGCTCGGGGCTGAGTTTGGAGAGGATCGCGTCGCGGCTCAAATCACTGCCGGGCTTGAGGATGAGGTCGTAGTCACCGGCAGGAAGTTCTTCTTTGGCATAATCAAACCAGATTGCATCGCGGCCCAGATCACGCATCGCTGCATGCAGGGGGCCGACGGTGGTCTGCTCCTTGCCCTCGGCATCTAGGTAGAGCACACGGATGGGGCCGGTGGGCGCAGCATGGGCGAAAACGGCAGAGATCAAAAGTAGCAGGAATGCTTTCATGGTGGATGAGTTGGATTATCGCTCGAAATAACACCGTTTGACCAGCCTGCTGTGCGGACAACTTTTGGGAGGAATCGGACAGTGCCTGACGCCCCCCTCCGATAGGGACTGCGGTCGCGCTGCCGCGCTCCGGCTTAAACTCACCCACATTCACATTTGGCTTTTCGTCAGGTGACGGCATGATCCCGGCCCGTGACTGATACCAAACGCCTGCGCCTGTTCATGTTCATCGCCCCGCTGCTCAGCGGTGTGATTCTGATGTTTGCTTTTCCACGCTGGAATTCAAATCTCGCGGTCTGGCTGTGGCTCTTCCCGCTGCTGGCTGTCTTGTGGCCATGGAAGGATGTTGAAGGTGTCAAAGTGCGCCCGTTCTGGCGGGGCTACCTGGCCGGACTGGCATTCTTCCTGCCGAATTTGAAATGGGTGCATCATTCCGCACGAGTGAGGATGGGCGGTGCCATCGATGACTCCTGGGTGGGGCTGGGGCCAGAGCTGCTGGGCTGGGGCGCGCTCATTGGCTTGTCCGGCTACTGCGCCGTTTACTTTGGCCTGTGGGCCTGGTTCACGCACCGCTTTGCCCGACCCAATGTGACCACGCTGACCAAGGATGCGTGGTGGCCCAGCACGCTCCATTCCCTCGCCTGCTCA
This sequence comes from Prosthecobacter sp., assembly GCF_029946185.1. Taxonomy (GTDB): domain Bacteria; phylum Verrucomicrobiota; class Verrucomicrobiia; order Verrucomicrobiales; family Verrucomicrobiaceae; genus Prosthecobacter. The sequence goes on along the minus strand of NZ_JAQSEA010000156.1, from coordinate 30,644 downwards.
TTTCTTGCCGCATCCGCATGGGTCGCCTGCGAATGGCTGCGCAGCACCACCGTCTTCACCGGCTTTGGTTGGAACGGCCTCGGTGTGGCGATGCATGGCAATCTGCCGCTCGCTCAGGCGGCGGATCTGGTCGGCGTCTTTGGCCTGTCCTTTCTGCCGGTGTTCTTCGCCTGCACATTCTGGAACACCGTCACCCGCCTCATCATCGCCTTTCGCGGAGAGGGCACCTGCAGGACGCGGCTCGATCTCACCCTCGCTTTGATCCTCCTTCTTGTCACCGCCAGTTACGGCATGCTCAAGATGAGCGCCAAGGAGCAGGACAGCATCACCGTACGCACCGTTCTCGTGCAGCCCAATGTGTCGCTGGTGGATGCGGCGACGGGCAGGCTCGCGGAGCAAACCTATCAGCACCTCGATCAGTTCACCCGCATGTACGGCACGGCGAAGGAGGGCAAGACCGCCACCGATCTCATCATCTGGCCCGAGAGCGCGCTGCCGGTGAATCTGGAGGACCGGTATCGCTATCTTCCCAAGGATTTTCATAAAAATTACTTCAATGACATGCTGGAATCAGGCGACTTCAGCCTCTTCTTCGGCACGGATCTGTATGAGAGCGATGTCATCGGCCACGTCTCTGCCGTGCTGTTTCATGGCAGTACCGACCAGCGTCAGGAGTACCACAAAGTGCACCTCGTCCCCTTCGGCGAATACCTGCCGCTGCGCGACATCCCGCCGTTCTCCTTTTTTCAAAGCATGTTTGAGGGCTCCTTCACTCCGGGAGTCAAAACCGAGCCCCTGCTGCTGGCACAGCCGCAGGTGCAGATCATCCCGCTCATCTGTTTTGAAGACACGGTGGGCAGTCTGGCGCGCAAGTTTGTGCGCGAGGCACCGCAGATGATCGTGAACATCACCAATGACGGCTGGTTCCTGCAAAGCGAAGAACCCGAAGTACACATGATCAATGCCCTCTTCCGCTCCATCGAACTGGGCCGGCCTATGGTGCGCGCCACCAATACCGGTGAGAGCTGCTTCATCGACACCTGCGGCCGCGTCACCGCCCGGCTTAAAGATCCTGAGACCGGCTCTTCCTTTATCGAAGGCACGCTGCCCGGGGAGGTCAAGGTTCCGCGTGCAGGGCACCTCACGCTCTATGCACGATTTGGCGACTGGTTTGCGCTGACGCTGCTCGGCCTCTGCGTGCTGGTTTGGGGCCGCAGCCTGCTGAGGCGGAAAGTTGCGACCAAGGTTTGATCGATGTCATTATAAGCTGGACGAGAACTGTTCGGATTACATATCTTGAAAGCGTCATGAAAAAACTGCTGACTATTACTCTGGTTGGAATCGCTTGCTGGGCACAGGCACGGCTGGTGAGAAATTGGACGCAGGCCGAACTGACGGCCGCAGCTGATACGGTGGTTGTGATCGAGGCGTTAAGCACCGAGAAAACAGACTTGGAACCGGACTTCCTCAAAAATTCAAAGCTCTCCAAAGAAGACTATCAGGCGTGGGTCACCACCTTCAAAGTCCTTACTGTTTTCAAAGGCTCGGCTAAGACTGAAGAGCCTCTGAAAATCGTTCACTTCACTTACTCGGACCGCGTGCGCGGCAGCTATAATGGAGCTCAGTTCGTGAGATTTACGATTGGCCCCGTTGAGCGTGAGGCCATGGTGAAAGTGAACGGCGTGGGACAAGGAACCGCAACCTGGCCTGCCTATCATCCGACTTGGCTGGCCTATCTCAAACACTGCAAAAATGGACGCTTTGAGCCGGTGACTGGTCACTACGATGCAGTTCCCTCATTTTATGAGCAGAGCAGTGTTCGTTCGGCATTTCCCTGAAAACAGCCTCAGTCCCCCCGCCACCAGGAGCGCCAGGTCGTGCGAGGTTTGGGCTCACGCGGAGATAGGGGCGCGCCGGGAAAGTGGGCAGGCGGGGTGTTGTGGCTTTCGTCAGAGAAAGGGTTGCTGAAATTCGACGTGGCAAATTTAGATTTCGGGGGCACCGAGTTCTGCATCGGTGCGCGCGGGCGCAGGATGATCTCGGCTTCGACCACGGCGCCTGTCGTTTGCACCTGAAAAGGAACTGCGGGCGTCATTGGAAAGCCATCCGGCGCAAGCTGCCAGGGGTTGGCGGGCGCGGCGGCCAGGGGTGGATCAAAGGAGGCGTCGCCATCTGCCGCAAGCTCCAGCGGGATCTCCGGGGCGGCTAGCGCAGCGGGTGGAGACTCGATCACCGGGGGCTCAGGCTCCCATGCAGGGACCATTTCGGCGGGAGGCGGTGGCGGTGCCGGCATGACGGCCACGGGTTCAACGGGGGGAGCGACCTGGATTTCATCCGGGAGTGCTGCGCCTTGGAAAACTGAAGTGGAAAAAAAGGGCGGTGGCTCGGCCTCTTCGTATTGAGCCGGTGCCGAGGAAAACATGTTTGAGCGCGGAGCTTCTTGCGGGCTGCTGACGTCTTCTTGCGCTGCCGATGGGTTGAAGATCATGCTGTCGGCCGGGGGGGCGTGGGGCGCAGGGTCGCTCAGGCTCGGCATGGGATCGACACCGAGAGTCCACGCGGCATCTGCCAAGGCATCTGCCAAGGCATCTGCCAAGGCATCTGCCACGGCGGGTGCTGCGGGAGGTGTCTCCAGTTCCTCCTCTTCCGCTGCATTCATCGGCTCCGCCGCCGCGAACGTCGGTTCATCCTCAGCGATCAAGGGCTCAGGCACCCAAAGCGCTTCAGACGCGGGTTCAGTCAGGCTGGCATAGGAATCGTTGTCGAAGGGTGCTGCGCTGGCGGTGTCGTCAAATTCATCCAACAGAAAGGAGCCGGGGCGGTAATCATCTTCACGCTCTCGCTGCGTGACTGTGAGCGTGGAAAAATCCACGACCGGGGCCTGGGCTTCGCGGCTGATTTGGCGTGAAAGCCACTGCTCGACCTGGCTCTGTGCGGAGATTTCGGGTGGCGGAGCAGGTGGCGGCAAACTCTGCTCAGGACTCTCAAGCGGCGGCGCGCTCTGCTCAGGAATTTCTAGCGGGGGCTCTGGAGGGGGCAGGTCTTGCGGCTCGGCCCGTGGCGGAGCCGCCGTCTTTTTCTGCCGCAGCAGCGCCAGTGCCGCAGCACCGGCGGCGAAAATCAAAGGCGCTTTGCCCAGGCGTGTGGCCAGGACACCACCCATCGCCGTGGCAGCAAGAATTGCCAACGGGCCAGGCTGATGACTGGTGCGTTGCGGCTGGTCTGATGAACTGTCCTCGGAAGCCGTGCTCATCTTTGAATTAAAGCGATGTTAATTCACCGCGTGCGCTGCGGCAAGATTCAACTGCTTCACTTGCCTGTCTGCGTCGGGCTATTTGTTGGCGTCGCCACCACTGGCGACGGCGAGTCCGGCATCTTCGGGGGGAAGGAAGGCTTTGAAGCGGTTCTTGTCGATGGCCTTCATGTAGGCTTCCATCGGCGTGACGTAGCCGTCACGCAGCTTCTGCCAGATGGCTTCGTCCATGAACTGCATGCCCTGGGATTTGCCGCCGATGATGACGTCGTAGAGCTTTTGCGTGGCACCTTCACGGATGATGGCACTGACGGCGGGATTGGACACCATGATTTCATTCACGGCGGCACGGCCCTTGCCGTCTGACTTTTTCATGAGGAGCTGGGCCACCACGCCTTTGAGGGAGGCGGCGAGCATGGTGCGCACCTGGCTTTGCTGATCGGATGGAAAGACGTCAATGATACGGTCAACCGTCTTGCGGGCGTTGTTCGTATGCAGGGTGCCAAAGACGAGCAAGCCGGTCTCTGCCGCCGTCAGCGCCAGCGAGATGGTTTCAAGGTCGCGCATTTCCCCCACGAGAACGATGTCCGCATCCTGACGCAGCGCGGCGCGCAGACCGTCGGCGAATGAAGGAGTCTGGATGGGCACCTCACGCTGGGTGATGATGCTCTTCTTGTTGCGGTGCACGAACTCGATCGGTTCTTCGATCGTGATGATGTGGCGGCGGAAGTTGGTGTTGATGTAGTCCAGCAGGGCGGCCAGCGTGGTGGATTTGCCCGAACCGGTCGGGCCGGTGACGAGCACCAAGCCGCTGCGCAAGTGGCCGAATTCCTTCACCACTTGAGGAATGCCGAGCTGCTCCAGGCTGGCGATCTTGGTGGGAATGATACGAAACACGGCGGCGTAGCCATGCTGCTGGCGCAGGTAGTTGCAACGGAAGCGGTTGTCCTGGTCCATCTCGTACGCGAAGTCGAGATCTCCCTTTTCCTTGTAGCGGTCCCAGGCGCGGGGCTCGCAGATTTCACGCATCATGGTCTCCATGAGGCGATCGTCCAGGATCTGGTCGGAGATGGGCTTGATGCTGCCATGCACGCGCACCTTGGGCGGCTGCTTCTGGCTGAGGTGGAGGTCAGAGCCGCCCAGTTCGATGAGCTTCTGGAAATATTGATCAATGATTGGCATGAGACGTTCGCAGTGGTCGGTTGGCGTGGCTGAAGGCCTCAGGATTCAAAGAATTTTTTCATGATGATCTTGTCCTCAGAGCGGAACTCACACTCCTCACGGCTGATTTCTCCGGCCGTGTAGAGATTGCGCAATGAATCATCCATCGTGATCATGCCGACACTTTTGCCGGTCTGCATGACACCCGCGAGCATGTAGGTCTTGCCTTCACGGATGCAGTTGCCGACGGCGGGCGTGTTGACGAGCACTTCGAGCGCCATCACACGGCCGTTGCCGTCGAGTCTGGGCACCAGCTGCTGGGAGAGGATGCCACGCAGGGATTCAGACACCATGATGCGGATCTGGTCCCGCTGATCAATGGGGAACACATCCAGCACCCGGTCCAGGGTGCGGGCGGCGCTGCCGGTGTGCAGGGTACCGAGCACAAGATGTCCCGTTTCCGCAGCGGTGATGGCCAGGGAGATGGTCTCAAGGTCACGCATTTCACCGACCATGATCACGTCCGGATCTTCGCGCAATGCCCCGCGCAGCGCGGCGGCAAACGAGGCGGTGTGCGTGTGTACTTCGCGCTGATTCACATGGCAGCCCTTGGGCTCGAGGATGTACTCAATCGGGTCTTCCAGTGTGATGATGTGGTCCTGCCGCTCCTGGTTGATGGAGTCAACCAACGCCGCCAGCGTGGTGGATTTGCCGCAGCCCACCGGGCCGGTGACGAGAATCAGGCCGTTGTGGAAACGCGTGAGCGTTTTGGCCGTGGCTGGCAGGCCGAGGTCTTCAACGGACTTGATGCTGGTTTTGATGACACGGAAAACCATGTCGATGCCCAAGCGCTGCTGGACGACAGAAGAGCGGAAACGCCCGAAGGCCGGCGAGTAGGCGAAGTCGACATCGCCGCGTGCTTCAAGCTGTTTGACTTGCGGCTCTCCCAGGAAGCCATAAGCCAGGCGGCGGGTGTCCTCAGGCGTCAGGATGGAGGCATTGTCCCAGATGGGCTGCAGATTGCCATAGCGCCGCCAGACAGGTTGTGAGCCGGTGGCAAGATGCAGATCAGATGCATCATACTCCATGCAAAAACGCAGGTAGTCATCAACGGAGCCTAAGACCGGAAGAGTATCTTGTGGGGGTTGGTTGGAATCGGACATGAAAAAGAGATGAAGCTAGACTGCTTCGGAATCTGGAACGTTCGGAGAAATTTTCTGGCGCAGATAACTTTGAACCATTTGGCTGCCGTAACTCATCAGGGATTTACGCGCGAGACCAAGCAGCGGACTGAGCATGAGAGCAAACAAACCACTTCTCTGCGCGCCACTAAGGGAAGGTTCAGGTTGGAAGCGCGAGCGCCGCGAGGGCCACACGGCTTTCAGCACTACCAGCCCTGCGATGGCGGCAGCGCCAATCCAAAGCCCACGGTGCTTTTCCACACTGCGGGTGATGATGGCCTTCGGACTCCACTCCTCCGCCGCATGCACGGCATGGTGCGCCAGTGAAGCACGGGCGTACTCGAGGTCATACAAAGCCTGCTGCTTGGGCGTCAGTTGTTCTTGTTGCGGGCTAGCCATTCGCGGTCGCGGTGAAGTTGATTGAATGATTCCTCAAAGAGCTTCATGCCGCGCAGCCTGGACTTCAGTCCGGCGAGCAGCAACAGTCCGAGAAAAAGATGAATGCCAGCGCCGGCGAGGGCCACGCGCGTCCAGTGCCAGCCATTGGCATCAGCGATGATCCAGACCAGCGCGGGAGTGGCCAGCATCCAGCCAATGACGAAGGCGGCCAGGGACAGCATGAACATGCCGGACAGACCCCCGATGCGGCTGCCTGCTTCCTGGACTTCGATGTGCAGCAGGCGCCCACGCGCCTCAATGTATAAGGCAACGGCGCGCAACAATCCTGTTGCACTGGCGCGTTCCTCGGGGTCGGGCGGCAGGCCTGAGTTCATGTCGGGAAGAGGGCGCGTATTAGCGGCGCAGGATGGCCCCGACGACAAAACCAATGCCAAATGCCGTGAGCAGCGCCTGCAGCGGCTTCTCACGGGCAAATTTTTCAGCCTCGGCCCGCAGATCGTCACAGCGCACCCGGGCTTCACTGAAAGTGTGGTCGGCAAATTCGCCAGCCTTCTCCTTGAGATCGCTGGCCTTTTCCTTGAAGTCACTCGCCTTCTGTTCCGCAGTGCTGCGGAACTGCTGCGCGCGCGTTTCGGCGGCGTTGCGGAATTCGGACGCCTTCTGCGCTGCTGCGGCACGCAGTTCTTCAGCGGCCTTCATCGCGCTGGCTTTCGCGGCCTGAAATGGATCATGCGACGGACTGCTGCCGAAGGCAGACTCTGCGGAGGGGTTCTCAGTCATGGTACGAAAAGGGTGTGGTGGTGGGCATTCAGGTGGGGGCACCTGCTTTACATGCATTAAAGACGTTCTCTCACCGTTGGCGAGAAAAAAAGCAATCGGGTGATTTTCTTCCCTCAGGCGCTGCGCAGACTGCTTTTCCGCACGGCAGGCGCAGCCCCCTTGCGCCGTGACAGCAGCAAGTCACGCTGCAGCACCACATTCTGCTGCCTGCCGCTGGCGATTTCAGCCTTCGCCGCCGCCAGTTCGGACTCCAGCGACTGGATGTGCAAAATCTCCTTCGCGGGCAGCTCGGCGACTGGCTTGGCGGAAAGCGCCGCCTCCAGCTCTGAAATTTTCGCGAGTGCCGCTGATATCTCCTTCTTCTGCGCCTCCTCCCATTCCTTCAGGACATGCATGCCGCCTTGATCAGACTGCTGCAACCGGTGTGAAAACTCGCCGCGTAGCGCCTCAAACTGACGCTGCGTTTTCGCCCGCCATGACATCGCATCATGGTGGATGGCGGTGACTTCCATGTCCTTCAGCGCCGCCTGCTTTTCCATCTTGATGCTTTCAGCCCCCATGCGGCGGTTGGCGCGAGAGAGCCTAAAAAGGCGAATCAGGGAGATCAAAAACAGGCCGCTGACGAGGGTGATGCCAAAAAGCAAAATCTGATGTTCCTGAGTCATTGCGCTGTTGATGAATGTTGATGCTGCAAACGTTGTTCCAAACCAAAGCTAGGGGCGGTGCTTCGCCAAGGCAGCAGGTCACTGCCGCCGGTGACTCTCTGCTCAGTTGCGAGCTAGGAGATGTTCAGCGCAGGGACCGGCAGCACCGATTTGTCTTCCGGCTCCTCATCCCTGGCCATCGCGAACGATGGCGGCATGGAAGGCGTGGACATCGCAAACGGCTTGGCCGGTTTGCTGATGATTTCTGAACGCTGCTGGATGTTCTGGTAGCGCTGCTCGGACTCATCCAGCCGCTTGGAAAACTCCGCCCGAAAGGAATCAAACATGCGTTGCAGATCGCCGCGCCACGCATTGGAATCCGAGCGCACCGAGAGGAGCGCCTGTTGCTGATTGAGCACCTGCTGCTCCATTTTGGCCGTGCTTTCACGCAGGCGTGCGTTGCTGCGCAACAGAAACAGAATGCGCACCATCGAAAGTGCCAGCAGTCCGCCGACGACGGATAAGCACAGCTTCAACGTGGGAATATCGACAGCAATTTGGGAAAGGTCCATAAGCAAGATTGTCAGCATGATCCGTTCCAAAATCAATGTGGCATGAGTATTTATTTAGGCCGCCTGGCCTTCGCATTTTTGACACTGTTGGGACTTCTCCAACTCCCCAGCGGCAGCACGTGCGACCGGGCCGCCCACGTTTCCCAGGCCGCAGCCATCACTTTCACGCGCTCCGGTTCCGCCGCCGCCAGATCATGCAACTCCGCACGGTCTTGGTCGATCTGGTAGAGCTCCCACGGGGTGTTCTCCTTCGACACCAGCTTCCACGGCCCCGCACGATGCGCGCGATTGCCTTCATGCTCCCAGAAGATCGGCCGCATCTCAGCACTGCGTCCCTGCAAGGCCGGTGCCAAACTCACGCCCTCCATCGGCTGGATTTTTTGCCCGTTGAGTTCCGCCGGATACTTCGCTGCAGCCACATCCGCACACGTCGCCATCACATCAATGAGGTGCCCCGGCTGCGCTTCGATCCTGCCGTTTTGTGCCACTGGAATCCCCGCCGGCCAGTGCGCGATCAGCGGCGTGCTGATCCCGCCCTCATGCACAAAATGTTTATATTCTCGGTGCGGCGTGTTCGATACATTCGCCCACGCTTCACCATAGGCGATGTAGTCGTTCGGGCCGCCGGGCATGGTCCCCTGCCCTTGCTTCACCGCCTGCCCATCGCGCGTTTGTTTCGGGATCACCTCCACCCGGATCGCATCCTGCGCGATCACAGGAAAAGTCTTCTCATTGAACGCAGGCGGCGTGGCCTGCCGCCCGATGCCCTCCTGGCAGCCACCATTGTCTTGAAGGAAAAGAATCAGCGTGTTTTGCAGCAGCCCGTTTTTTTCCAGCGACCCCACCACCCGGCCGATGCCCTGGTCCATGCGATCGATCATCGCCGCATACGTCTCCATGCAGCGCGTCTCCCACTCCTTGTCCTTCACCTGCGACCAGTCCCCAAACGTCGGCGAAAGCTCCGCGTCCTTCGCGATCAGCCCCATCTCCCGCATCCGCAGCAGCCGTGCCTGCCGCATGGATTCATAGCCCGCATCATACTTGCCCTTGTACTTCGCCACATCCTCCGCCAGCGCATGCATCGGCCAGTGCGCCGCTGTGTAGGCCACATACATGAAAAACGGCTGCTGCTTTTTCTCACGCGCATGTTCATCAATGAAGCGCACCGCATGGTCGCTGATCGCATCCGTATAATAATACTGCTTCGGCTGGTACTCCGCATCCGCGAAGGGCGAGATCATAGAGTCATCCCGCGTCAGTGTACCCGGATCATAAAAACTGCCCGCACCCGTGATCGTCCCATAGAAACGGTCAAACCCACGCTGCAGCGGCCAGTTTGTCTTCGGCCCCTTCGGCACCGCATGCTTCGTCACATGCCATTTCCCCACCGCATACGTCCGATACCCCGCAGGCTTCAGCACCTGCGCGATCGTCACACAGCGCCCGTTCAAATCCCCCCGATACCCCTCCTGCCCACGATCCTCCATCATGTGCCCGATCCCCGCCTGATGCGGATACAACCCCGTGAGCAACGAAGCCCGCGTCGGGCAGCACCGCCCGGCGTTGTAAAACTGGCTAAGCCTCACGCCGCCCTTTGCCAGTTGGTTCAAATGAGGCGTCTGAATCTCCCCGCCGTAGCAGCCCAGGTCTGAGAAGCCCATGTCGTCTGACATGATTAAAATGATATTCGGCTGGGCAGCGTGAAGCATGGCAGGCACCACACTCAGCACGACGGACAAAAACGAGAGTAAAAAGCGGTTGGGCATGGGAGGGAATGAGAATGAACCGGTGCAAACGAACAGGCAGCGCCGTTCTCACGCCAAACTCATTTTCACATCAAGACGACAAAACGCGCAGCAGACCCAGCGCCGCAGCTCAAACGAGGCTGCCAATCCACATTGCGTGCGGCAGACAAGAGGGGGCTTGGCTTGAAGCGAATCATTCGCAACTAAGAGCCTGCTGTTTCGGCGGAGAGCTGCGGGCTAAAGCGCCGCGCTCCAAAGAGGCTCCTATAGGGGCTGCAGTTGCGCAGTGAGGAACAGGCTGTCCGCCGTTCCGTCCTTCGGTGCTCCCAAAAATTCGTCTCACTTCACCTCCTCCACCCCCACCACATCCAGTTGAATAAACTGGCCATTGAACGGCTTCGGCGCAGGGGGCACCTCGGGCACCACGAGCTTCGCGAAGTTCGTGATCATGTGACCATTCTGACCGTCGCCATGCAGGGTCAGCGTCGCGCCGCCTTCGACTTCGATGGTGGCCGTGTAATCCATCGTGAAAATCTTGTGCCCCACTTTGTCCTGGCGGTTGAAGAAGACATGCTGCGCCGGAGCGGAAACCGTGAGCTGATAGATGTTGTACGTCGCGTTGTTCGGCGTTCCACCGATGTAGAAGTACTCGCCCACCTGCTGCCCGTCCTTGTACATCATCGGCTCCACCACGCCGCGCACGCGCAGGGTCACCTTATAGCGTTTGCCAGGCTCGCCGCCAAACTTGCGCACATTCGTGAACTTGTCGTTCGTCGCAGGATCAGTCGTCGCCCGCGCAGAGATACCGTCAGCACCGGGCTTCGGATTTTCCGGCATCGGGTCCTTGCAGGCAAATTCAAAACGATACCCATTCAGACTGGCCGCGACCGCCTTCAAATCCTCCGCTTGAGAGGTCGTTGCGACGCAAAGGGTGAGAGCAAGAAGGAGAGTGGCTGGGGAAAAGCGATGCATAGTCGGTTGGAGTGGTTGCCCCCACGAAACGCCGCCCGTGCATCGATTCCACCAACGTTCGTCGAAAAAGTTGAAATCTCGTCTATAACGAGCGCCCCACTGCATGCCTGCCCCCACCGCGCTCCCCATCTGGAAAATCCACGCCGACATCCTGCGCACCCTGCAGGGCGGCAATCGCCTCGTGCTGGTGGCCCCCACCGGCTCCGGCAAGACCACGCAAGTGCCGCAGATGCTGCTGGATGCCGGCATCGCGGGAGACAAAATGATCGTGGTGCTGCAACCGCGCCGCGTTGCCGCGCGCACCGTGGCCGCACGCGTGGCCTCAGAGCGCAGCGGCAAGCTCGGCGCAGAGGTGGGCTATCAGATCCGCTTCGATGACCACACCAGCGTCGGCACCCGCATCTGCTTTGTCACCGAGGGCATCCTGCTGCGCTGGCTGCAGGATGATCGCACACTGGGGAATATTGGTGCGGTGGTGTTTGATGAGTTCCATGAGAGAAACCTGCTCAGCGATGTGGCGCTGGCTTTGGTGAAGCATTTGCAGCAGAGCCAGCGGCCCGATTTGGTCATGCTCGTGATGTCTGCCACGCTCGATGCGGAGCCCGTGGCCGCCTATTTAAACCCGTGCCCCATCCTCATCTCCGAAGGGCAGAGCTATCCGGTGGAGGTGGGCTATTTGCCAGTGCCTGACCAGCGACCGTTCACGGTGCAGGCGGCGGAGGCCGTGGAGCGCATCATTGATGAAGGCGATCCCGGTGACATCCTCGTCTTCATGCCAGGGCGCGGTGAGATCAATGGCACGTTGGATGCGCTGCGCGGTCTCCGCACGCAAGAGCGAGTGGCCTGCATTCCCCTGCATGGCGAACTGGAGCCCCAGGAGCAGGACCGCGCCTTTGCCCCGAACTCCCTGCGCAAAGTCATCGTCGCCACGAACGTCGCCGAGACCAGCATCACCATCGACGGCATCCGCCACGTCGTGGACAGCGGCGTCGCGCGCGTGGCCCGTTACGATGCCGAGCGGGGCATCGGCACTCTCATGCTGGAACCAATCAGCCGCGCCAGCGCCGACCAGCGCAAAGGCCGCGCAGGCCGCACCGCGCCCGGAACCTGCCACCGCCTCTGGACATCCATCGGCCATCAGACTCGCGAAGAGCGCAACACCCCCGAGATCCAGCGCAGCGATCTCGCCGAGGTCGTGCTCCTCCTCCACTCCCTCGGCATTCAGCAGGCCGCGACCTTTGACTGGCTCGACAAACCCGACCCCCAGGCCGTGGAGCGCGCCGAGAGGCTCCTCACCATGCTCGGTGCCCTGCACGAAGGCAAAGCCGAGCTCACTCCCGTGGGCCGCCAGATGCTGCGCCTGCCCATGCACCCGCGCTACTCACGCATGCTCATCGAGGCCAGCCAGCGCGGCTGCGTTCCAGAGGCCGCCCTCTGCGCCGCCCTGGTCAGCGGGCGAGATCTCCTCGTGCGCCTCGACCGCGATGACGCGCAAATGAAAGGCCTGCGCGAGATGTTCGAAGACAGCGCCGACTCCGACTTCATCACGCTCATGCGTGCCTACGACTTCGCCAAAGACAACAGCTTCAGCTTCGAGCGCTGCCGCAGCCACGGCATCAATGCCCAAGTCGCCCGGCAGGTCGAGCAAACCTGCCAGCAGATCCTCCACGCAGCCCAGCAGCAGCGCCTCTACAATCGCGAGGCCCCACCCACCTCATCCACGGACGAATCCCTCCTCCGCTGCCTTATGGCCGGATTCGTCGATCAGCTCGCCAAGCGCCGCAGCCCCGGCAAGCCCGAGTGCGATCTCACCGAGCAGCGCCAGGGCATGCTCGTCCGCGAAAGCGTCGTGCAGGAGGCCGCCTTTTTCGTCGCCGCCAATCTACGCCAGGCACCCTCGCGCGGCCCCACACCACTGACTCTCCTCAGCCTCGCCACCGCCGTGCAGCCCGCGTGGATCGCCGAGATGTTTCCCCAGCACCTCACCACCACCGTGGAGCATCTCTTCGATGCGCAAAACAAGCGCGTCGCCGTTATGAAAGTCGTGCGCTACCACGATCTGGTAATCGAGCAAAAAGCCCAGCAGCGCGATCTCGATCCCATCGCCTCCGGCCGCTGCCTCGCCGAAGCCCACCGCGCCGGAGCCTTCGATCTCCCGCTCTTCGATCACCGGCTCAAACAGTTCATCGCCCGCGTCGATCTCGTCCACGCCCCCCTCCCCGAACTCGAGTTCCCCCGCTTCGATGCCGAAGCAATCATGACATGCCTCGCCCGCGCCTTCAAAGGCCTCTCCTTGGTCAAGGAAGCCCAGGCCGTCCCACTTCTCGCCGCCTTCCACCAGCACCTCGCCCAAGGGCAGGTGAGCTGGCTCGATGAACTCGTCCCGCTCTCCATCCCATGGCCCGCCGGGGGCACCCTCAAAGTCTCCTACGCCAACGACACCCCCGAAGTCCAGGTCAAGCTCCACGAATGCTTTGCCCTCACGGCGCACCCCACCCTCTGCGAAGGCCGCTTGCCGGTGTTACTCATCCTCTGCACACCGGATGGGAAGCGGCTGGCTAGCACGAAGGACTGGCCCGCTTTTGTAGCCCGGGAATGGCCGAAGCATCGGCAACTGGTGGCGAAGAAATTTTCGGGGCTGCTGTGGAGATAAGGCGCGAGGAATGTTCGCGGCCCCAAAGTCTTTGGAGCATGCAGCTTTAGTCCGCAGTGCTCCGCGAGGGAGACACGCAATATGCCTTCTGAGGTCTGACCGAACTGGACCAGAGACGCTCGCAGAAATGATGGCGGCACGGCACATCGGAAGATGCCGTGCCGCCAGCATTTCCGACAAATCGTCGTCGATCTGCCGGGGCATTTTCAGGCCACTCTTTGAATGGCATTGAGAGCACCTTTCAAAATAAATGACATTTTCTTCTTTTGGCAGCCTACGTGTTCCCGTTTGCGGTTTGCCAGGTTCCCATTCAAAGAATCCCATCATGCGCCCGACCACGCTTCTCTCCTGTCTCGCCATCTTTACGTCTGTGCACGCTGAGGATTTCCCGAAACCTTTCAACACTGAGAAGGGCGAGCCGATGCCGGCCGAGGAGGTGGCACGGACGATGGAACTGCCCAAGGGCTTCAAGTGCGTGGTGTTTGCTTCCGAGCCGGATGTGCAGCAGCCGATCGCGATGAACTGGGACAGCAAGGGGCGGCTGTGGGTGGCGGAAAACTACACGTTTGCGGAAACCCCCATGCGCTGGGATACGAAGCTGCGGGACCGCATCATCATCCTGGAAGACAAGGACGGCGACGGCAAGCACGACGGGCGGAAGGTGTTCTGGGAGGGCGGCAGCTACCTGACGAGTGTGGAGGTTGGCTACGGCGGCGTGTGGGTGCTGAACAATGGCACGCTGGGCTTCATCGCTGATAAAAACGGCGACGACGTGCCGGATGGCGAGCCGGAGGTACTGCTGGACGGCTTTAATGTGAAGACCATCGGCCATAACATCGTCAATGGATTGCGCTGGGGGCCAGACGGCTGGCTGTATGGCCGGCATGGGATCACGGACACGTCGAGTGTGGGAGCACCGGGCACGCCTGCGGACAAGCGCGTGAAGATGAACTGCGCGATGTGGCGCTTTCACCCGACTTTGAAAATTGTGGAGACTGTGGCCCACGGCGGCACGAACTCCTGGGGGCATGACTGGAATGCGGACGGGGAGTTGTTCATGATCAACACGGTCATCGGCCATCTGTGGCATGTGATTCCCGGCGCGTATTATCGCCGGATGTTTGGCACGCATTTGAATTCGCATGCGTATGAGGTCATCGAGCAGACCGCCGACCACTTCCACTGGGACACCGGCGCGGAAAGCTGGAGCGACATCCGCAAAGGCATCAGCAACAAGACCCTCGCACTCGGCGGCGGACATGCGCATGTGGGCATGCTGATTTATCAAGGTGGCCTGTGGCCGAAGGAATACGAGGGGGCCATGCTCACCTGCAACCTGCACGGCAACCGCATCAACATCGACAACCTGGAGCGCCTGGGCTGCGGCTACGTGGGCAAGCACGCGCCTGACTTCATGCAGGCCAAGGACAAATGGTTCCGTGGCATCGACCTTCTCACCTGCCCCGACGGCAACGTCGTCGTGTCGGACTGGAGCGACAGCGGTGAGTGCCATGACAACGATGGCGTACACCGGACGAGCGGACGCATTTATAAGATCGTGTATGGGGAGACGAAGAAAGCGGAGCGCACCGCCACCAACAACTGGTGGGCACGCATGGATCTGCAGCAGCAGTATGAGCAAGGAAAAGGCCCCAAGCCGCGTGCGCTGCTTGGTCTGGCGGATGCCAGCAGCAAGGATGGACTCGTCCGACTGCATACCGCTTCGGATCTCCAGCAACTTCCCCTTGAGGCGCGCTGGCCCATCGCCACTGCGTTGGCGAAGCATGAGGAAGACGCGAACGACCGGCAGCAGCCGCTGATGATTTGGTATGGCATCGAGCAGGCGGTGGCGGCGGAGCCGATGAAGGGCGTGGAGTTGATCCGTGAGGCGAATATCCCCACGGTGCGGCGTCTGGTGGCGCGACGGATTGCGGAGATGATTGAAGCGAAGCCGGAAGGGGTGGATGCGCTGATGGCGCTGATGAGCACAGCCAAAACGGATCATGTCCTCACCGATATTCTCGAAGGGCTTTCCGCTGGCTTGGATGGGTTTAGCACGGCGAAGAAGCCGAAGGGGTGGGATGAACTCGAAAAGGCTCTGACGGGCGACGGCAGCGAGCAGACGATTAAACTTGTTCGCGGTCTCTCGGTCGTGTTTGGCAGCGGGCGGGCTGCTGATGAGCTGATCGCGATTGTGAAGAACATCGAGGGCGATGCGAATGCGCGACTGAATGCGTTCAAGAGTGTCACGCGCACGGCCAAGCCGGAGCTGCTGACTGTCATTCGCGGACTGATCAATGACAAGGTGCTGGGCACCGTCGCCCGCAGCGCGCTGGCGGCGTATGATGATCCGAACATCCCCAAAGCGATGATCAGCCCATGGCCGGGTCGCAGCGAAGAGCAGCAGGCGGCGACGGTGGCGACACTGACCTCACGCCCGAGCTACGCAAAGGCGTTGCTGGAAGCGATCAAGGCGAAGAAGGTGCCAGCGACGGCGATCTCTCCTTTCCAGGCGCGGCAGATTCGCAGCCTGGGCGATGAATCGGTGAACACGCTGCTTACCGAAGTTTGGGGTGAGATTCGCGACACGCCGGAGGCGAAGAAAGCGGAGTTCGCGAAGTGGGAAGGCGTGTTGACGGCGGACACGCTGAAGAAGGCGGATCCAGCCAAGGGCCGCATGATCTTCATGGCGGCGTGCAGCGCCTGCCACAAGCTCTACGGCCAGGGAGGTGCCATCGGCCCCGAGCTGACAGGCAGCGACCGCCACAACCTGAAGTACCTGCTTGAAAACATCCTGGACCCCAGCGCTGTGGTGCCTGCGGATTTCCGGGTGAGCGTGTTCAATCTGAAGGACGGCCGCACCATCACCGGCGTGATCCCCGAGCAGACGGAGCGCACGGTCACAGTGCAGACACCTGCCGAGAGGCTGACGATTGAGCGGACGCAGATCGTGAAGCAGTCGCAGCTTCCCGTGTCGCTGATGCCGGAAGGGCTGCTGTCGGCGCTGGGAGATGAGAATGTGAAAAATCTGATCGCTTATCTGATGTCGAACGGACAGGTGGAGATGCCGAAGTGAGGGAGCGATTGAGGAGCGTGGACTGCGGTCGGGCAGGTCAAAGATCAAGTGTTGTCAAGATGGGTCAAGTGTCCCGCCTTGACCTCTTGACCATGGCTTGACCTCTTGACGGCCCTCGTCATTCGTCCTCTCTCTATGCCTCACCTCTTCGACTGGATCGCCGCTGCACGCCCGAAAACTCTTGGAGCGGCCATTGCGCCTGTGGTTGTGGGTTGTGCGCTGGCGGCGAAGATTTCGGGGAAGTTCGACTGGTGGCTGGCCTTTTGCACACTGGGAAGCTGCGGGGCATTGCAGATCGCGACGAATTTTTTCAATGACGCGCTGGATTCGATCAAAGGGGCGGACACGCAGGCACGCATCGGCCCACGGCGGATCACGGCCAGTGGCGTGGCCTCGGCCAGGGCGGTCAGCATCGCCGCGTGGCTGATGCTGGCGGTGGCGACGCTGCTGGCGGTGCCGTTGTTTGAGGCGCGGGGGCTGCCCATTCTTTTCATCGGGATTCCGTCGCTGTACTTCTGCTTTGGCTACACCGGAGGGCCGCTGCCGCTGGCGTATCGCGGGCTGGGGGAGCTGTTTGTGATTGTGTTCTTCGGCTTCGTGGCGGTGACGGGCACGGCCTTTGTGCAAACGGGCGAGTGGTATGAGGCGGCGGTGGTGGCAGGATTCCAAATCGGCTGCCTGAGCACGGTCTTGATTGCCATCAACAACTTGCGCGATGTCGCGGAAGACGGGCTGACCGGGAAGAAAACGCTGGCCGTGCGCTTCGGCGTGGGATTTGCAAGGACAGAGATCGTGCTGCTCATCGTCGCAGCGCATGCGGCGGGCATTTACTGGTTTCAGCAGGGCTGGCCGCGCGCCTTCACGCTGCCGCTGATCACGCTGCCCATCGGGCTTTTTGTAGGCTGGCGGGTGATTGCCGAACCGCCGAGCCGGGGGCATAACCGCCTGCTGGCGATGAGCGGGGGGCAACTGCTGCTCTTTGCGGGACTGATGTGCTGGGCCATCGTCAAGGCACGCGATGTAATGCCCTGAGAAACCATCTGGAACAGGCCCATGGGTCGTATATGACGTATAGGACCTCTACCCGAATGACCACCCCCTCCATTTACGTCCACGAATACCTCCTGCGCAGCGGTGTGGCGCTGAATGCAGTGTCGATGCGGCGGGTTTTTGCGGGAGCGCTGATCTGTGTGGATGGCGGCTATGGCTGCGTGCATCCTTGGCCGGAGTTTGGCGATGCGCCGGTGGAGGAGCAACTGCGCCTGCTCAGCGAGGGTGTCACGACTCCGGTGACGGCGATGGCTTTGCGCTGTGCGGAGATTGACGGTGCGGCACGCCGCGCGGGCGTGAGTTTGTTCGAGGGGCTGGAGATTCCACGCAGCCATTATTCCTGGAGCTTTGCCACGGACACCGAAACGCAAATGGAGCGCGTGATGGCGGAAGGCTGGCCTGCGATCAAGGCGAAGGGGTTTGCGAACTACGGTGAAACAACACGCTTCCTCGAAGGCTGCGCGAAGCGATTTGAAGCCCAGGGCGTGCGGCTGCGCGTGGATTTCAATGGCGTGCTGGACAGGCTTACATTTGGAAAATTCATCGAATTCATGCCGCTGCGGGTGTACCGCGCGCTGGATTTCGTGGAGGACCCCTTTCCGTATGATGCGCAAGCATGGGAGGCCCTGCGGAAGAAGTGGGGTGTGAAGCTGGCACTGGACAAGGGCTGGAAGGACGGCACTCAGGGCTTTGATGCGGTGGTGGTGAAACCGGCGCGGCGTGACTGGCGTCTCGTGGCACAAACCCACCCGCAGCATCCGCTGGTGCTCACCACGGCGATGGACCATGCGCTTGGCCAGATGTTTGCTGCTTATGAAGCGGCGGTGGCGCTGTCCGAGGGGCAGGCTCTGGACTTCTGCGGGCTGTGCACGGAGCATCTGTTTGATAAGGACTCCTTTTTTGAACGTGTGACTTCTCATGGCGGCTATTTGTCGGCGGATCGTAGCGGCGGCGGGTTGGGATTTGGCGAAGTTCTGGAGGCGCTGCCATGGAGACGGCTTTGATCCTGCCGCCTGAGTTTTGGCATGACGGCAGCGTATGGATCGCAGAGTCTGCGCCTTCCGATGAAGGGCGTGCGCTGGCTGAGTTCGCACGGCATGAGTTGCAGATGCAGGACGCGTGTTTTTTTCAAACCAGCGGCACGGAAGGCACACGCAAATGGGTGGGGCTGACGAAGGAGGCGCTGCTGATCTCCGCACGCGCGGTGAATGGGCACTTCAACATCACCGCATGCGATCACTGGCTGCTGGCGCTGCCGATTCACCATGTGGGTGGTTTCGGGGTGCTTGCCCGTTCGTTTGTCTGCGGCAGCCGTGTCACTGAACTGCTGGGCAAATGGAATGCAACCGTGTTTGTGCAGAAGTGTGATGAAGTGGGGGCCACACTCGCCTCGCTGGTGCCCACGCAGGTCTTTGATCTGGTGGCGGCGAAACTGGCTGCGCCCAAATCCATGCGTGCCGTTTTGGTGGGCGGGGGCGCACTGAATGGCGAGCTGGAAGCTGCCGCGCGGCAACTCGGCTGGCCCATTCACCGCACGTATGGGATGACGGAAACGGCTTCAGGCGTGGCTGCGCAGCGGGTGGCCGGCGCAGACATGGAGGTGCTGCCCATCTGGCAGGTGAGCACGAATGCGGAGGGTCTGCTCCGTGTGCGCGGAGAGGCGCTGGCCAAGGGCTATGCCGTGTGTACCGCAGGTGTGTGGCGCTGGGAGCCGATCCCGGTGGAGGGCCTGCTCACGCGGGACCGCGTGGAAGTGCTGGAGAACGCGGCAGGCAGTCGCTGCCTCCGTTTTGTGGGACGCGAGGTCGGCATCGTTAAAATCCTGGGCGAACTCGTCGCCTTGGGTCCCATTCAGGAGCGCATCGACGCCCTGCGTCTGAAGTTCGGCCTCTTCGCAGACGCCGTCGTGTGTGATGTGCCCGATGCGCGCAAGGAGCACGCGCTGGTGCTGGTCGTCAGCCATATGAAAGACGAAGACGCTGCGCGACTGCAGCACGAGCTGAATCAGACCCTGCGCCCGCTGGAGCACATTGACCGTTTGCAGAGCGTGCCGGCGATCCCCCGCAGCGAGCTTGGCAAGGTGCGGCTGGCCGAACTGCGGGCCATGCTTTGAATGAGAGGGGGCCGCTGCGCCCCGGTGGCGCGATAGAACTTGGCCATATCAGGCCACGCCCTCCACGCGAATCCCCATGTCCCACCCGCCGCACCCCACGTTTTTCCACAGATTCCGCTGGCTGCTCATCATTGCGGCCTTGCTCCCTCTGCTGCTTTGGGGTGGCGTCGAGTGGCTGGTGGGTAAGGCCCGCTCCAAACTGGACCAGCGTCTCGCGGATCGCGGCCTGGAACTGACTTACAAGAGCGAAACGTGGACGCCGTGGGGCGGCATCACCTTGCATGAGGCCGCGCTGACCCGCCGCAGCGCCGAACGGGAGCCCGTGGCTTCCATCGCCAACGTACACATTGACCTGCAATGGTGGGCCTCGTGGGATGCACGGTCTGCCATCACCCACTGGTCGGCGAAGGAAACCACCCTGGTGGTCAACGATGCGGATGGAGCAGTAACCCTGGATCATCTTACCACCGAGTTCATCGTACAGGAAGGCAAGGTGACGATGCAGCGCCTCGTCGTTCATCAGGGCGGGCTGACGATTGATGTGACCGGCGACATCATCACCGCGCCCAAAAGCACCGGGCCAAAACCTGAGTTCCAGCTTCGCCTCAAGGCACTGCGCGGGGTCTTCGACACGCTGAATTTTTCTCCCGATCAGGGCGAGTTCAAGGTCACCGGAACCTTCACCATGGATGTGAGAGAGAAGCCCTGGACCTGGAGCGCGAAACTGCATGGGGAGGGCCGCGCGGTGGAATCGCGCGGCGTGCCAATGGATGAAGCCGTCAGCGATGCCGAGGTGAACCAGAACGGCATGGACTCCACGAGCCAGGTCAAATTCGCCAAGGGCAGCACCAGGATAAAACTCAAGCGGGAGGGAGGATGGAAGGGCACGCCGCTGCTCATTGAAGGCACGGCCACCGACACCCAAGGTCATAGCGACGAGTTCACCGGCAACTTCCAAACCCCAACGAGGACACTGCGCATCGACCGCCTCACCGGCAAGGCAGATCTATTCGAGCTCATGGGCAATGTGCCAGCCGTGGCAAAAAAACTGCCGCAGTCCGTCCATGTGAAAACCTTTCCCGACATTGCAGCCAAGGACTTCGTCTGCGTCTGGGATGAGCGCGACGAGCCGCCCACCTGGACGCTCGCCAGTCTGCAAACTCGCAGCCCTGCCGACCTTGTGGTGAGTGTGCAGAAGCATCCGCTGAGCGTCGATGACATCACCGGCCACGTTTCGTATGAGGACCGTGCGTGGGACATCAAGAGGTTGAAGGGCCAGCTTCTCGGCGGCAGCTTTGAACTCGATGGCAGCTACAATGGCAGCGTCCTGAGCAAGGCGGACATCGAGCTGAAGTCGCTCAACATTTCTCATTTTTCCCCATGGGCTGGCAAGGTCAGCTCAAAGCTCGACAAGTCTGAGCTCACCATGGCCTACAAGGGGGCCATCTGTGGCCGCGATCCCGAGATCTCCACCGGCAGAGGCACGGTGGTGCTGACGAACGCACCCGTGGTGCACATCCCGATTCTGGACCAGGCTTACTCGCTGTTCCCCAAGCTGCTGCCAAGCAAAGGCAGCGACGGCACAGGCGAGTTTCAGGTGTCCTTCGTCATGACCAAGGGAGTCGCCACCATTGATCCTTTCAAAGCACGCAGCGAAGCCGTCACCGTCACCGCCAAAGGCACCGTGGACCTTGTCCGCAAGCAGGTGGACGGTCATGCGCGCGCAAACCTTCGCGGCATTGTTGGCCTCGCCACCTCCCCCCTCAGCTACGTCCTCACTGACATGGACATCAGCGGTCCGCTCAACAACATCCGCATATCCCCCCAGGGTCCCACCTCAGCCTTGAAAAAGACCGTTAAAGCAGCCAGCGACGGCGTGCAGTTCAGCAGCAAAGCTCTCAGCACCGGACTCACCCTGCCCTTCCGGGCCTTGGGCATGTTGGATGATGATTGAAGACCACAACAAACGAGGCGGAGCGGATGAGATCAAGAAAATCGCACTTCTGCCAAGAGACAAAAAAGGCCCCAACTTTCGTTGGAGCCTTCAAAGTTTGTTAATCACTGTCAGTGACTCAGCTTTTATTCCTTCGGAGCCGAGCCATCCAGCGGGGTGATGACGGGCCGGTCTTTCATCTCGGGAGAGATGAGGTAGTTTTTCGAGTTGGCCGGATCCGTGATGAAGGAGATGAGGAAGAGCTCTTCGATCTTGTCTGTGAGTGTTTCCTGTGAAGTGCGCACGGTGGCGTGGACGTAGCCCTTGTCTTTCTCTTGGACGAGACCGAGCACGATGACTTTGAGTGTCTCCTGCTTCCGCTTCGTAGCCTCAGGGGTGAGTTTGAGCTTTTTGTGCCAGGCTTCGCGATCCACCTGATAAAACTCCTGCGGCGACATCTTCTCCAATTCGCCAACGCCCTTCACATTGTAACCAGCAAGCATGCTCTCCTCGTCCGACATCGTGGGAGCGGACTTGATGATGTTGACGGTTTCACGCTGACGGCGTTCCAGTGAGGTCGGAACCAGCAACTGCGAGGCGGTTTTCCAGTCCTGCTGCACAACGGCGGTCAGGTACTTTTTCACCAGAGCGGCGCAGGGGTGATCCAGCGGCAGCTGCTCCGCCTGAACCGGCAAAACGGTGAGGCTGAGCAGGGAGACAGCGAAGAGGGAACGAAGGAAAAAACGAACGTGCATAGAGAAGTTGGAAGTCGAAGGCTTTGTAACCGCTTGCGGAATGCCCGTCAAATAAAGAAAGCCGGACGGCCGGAGAGGCGGTGTACTGCGTATAGAGGATGCCACGTTGCCCCCTTCCGAAGGATTTTACTTTTCTTTGTGAACAATTCGGGCCTATTTAACGACAAAGCTGACTGTTACATGACAACATTATGAAACACCTCATCCTCTCCATCCTCTCTGCTGCCACCCTTTCATCCTGTGCCACCGGCCCAGGTGCTCAACAGGGGGCAGTCATTGGCGGCCTCGGTGGAGCTGCTGTAGGCGGCATCATTGGGTCTCAAAGTGGTCGTGGCCTTGAAGGCGCGGTCATCGGTGGCGGCCTCGGTGCGCTGGGCGGCAACGCCATTGGCAATGCCCAGGACCGTCGTCGCGGTTACTACTATTAATCACTCCAACCATCCATTTCATCTCACACATCCCAACAACAAACATGAAAAATAGCCTACTCACTCTCTTAACAGCCGTCTCACTGGTCTCCTGTGCCTCGGGTCCAAATGCCCAAACGGGCGCTGTGCTCGGCGGCCTCGGCGGTGCCGCAGTCGGTGGCATCATCGGCAATCAAAGTGGTCGTGGCCTGGAAGGCGCGCTCATCGGTGGCGGCATCGGTGCCCTCGGTGGCAACGCCATTGGCAATTCCCGCGACCAGCGCAACCAGCAGCAATACTACCAAGGACAGCAGCAGCGGGGCCGCCAGCAGGGCTACTACGACCGCAACGGCAACTACCACTATTATTAAGCGCATCTCATCTTTGCTTGCAGAGCAATGATCCCCGGAGAGCCTCACCGATGATGTCAAAAATCGGTGAGGCTTTTCTATTTTTCCGCCAGAACGACTGGAGCTCGATTTTGACGCGTCTGAACACGCGTGACACACATCCGCTTATCCAGTTCATCAAGTATGGCATCTGTGGAGTCGGTTCGCTGACCCTCACCACGGTGATCTTTTATGCCCTGTCCAGATGGGGAACGTATCCTGCACTTGTCAGCAGTGGTGTGAGCGATGAGGTGCGTGCGCTGCACAGCATCTACAATAACATCGTCGCCTTTTTCTTTGGCAATATTTTCGCCTATGTCACCAATTCGTTGTGGGTGTTCACCCCCGGACGACATCACAGGGTGCTGGAGTTTGTTTATTTTTCAGTGGTCAGCTCGACGGGATTTGCCATCGGCCTGCTCTCCGGGCCGTATCTCATCAAGTGGTACGGCATCAGCACATTGACAGCGCAGTTGCTGCTGATCATTTCGTCCACCCTGGTGAATTTCATTTGCCGGAAGCTCTTTGTTTTCAAAGGCTGAGGCGGCATGCTAAACGTCGTCCTCTTTCAGCCGGAGATCCCGCACAACACGGGCGCCATCGGGCGGTTGTGCCTGGCCACCCATGCGCGGCTGCATTTGATCAAGCCGCTCGGCTTCAGTCTGGAGGACAAGCAGCTCAAACGCGCCGGTCTGGACTACTGGCCAGAGGTGGATGTGCGGGTCTGGGAGACTTGGGATGCGCTGGCGGCGGAGATCCCTGCCGGGGCAGCCTGCTACTTCATCGAATGCCAGGGCGAACACACCTACTGGGAGGCCGACCTCACAGCCGGAG
This sequence comes from Prosthecobacter sp., assembly GCF_029946185.1. Taxonomy (GTDB): domain Bacteria; phylum Verrucomicrobiota; class Verrucomicrobiia; order Verrucomicrobiales; family Verrucomicrobiaceae; genus Prosthecobacter. The sequence goes on along the minus strand of NZ_JAQSEA010000156.1, from coordinate 6,727 downwards.
AAATTTTCCTCGTTTTCGGCCCGGAAACGCGCGGCATCCCGGCCACGATTATTCAGCCGGAGCGCTGCCTGCGCATCCCAATGCAGGGCACGCGAAGCCTGAATCTGGCCACCGCAGCAGGCATCGTCATGTATGAGGCGCTCAGACAACGCACGCAATCGGGCATCATGTCTTGACGCCGCGTGGCATCTGCGGAGCGTACACCTAACTATACATGAGCCAGGAAGCAGCCCCACTTGCCGCACACGATGTGCACCGTACCTACCACCTTGCCGGGCATGATCTGCCCGTGCTTTGCGGCGTGAATGTCGAAGTTGCCGCCGGTGAAAAGGTGTTCCTCTGCGGCCAGTCCGGCGCAGGCAAAACCACTTTGCTCTACGTCCTCGGCGGGCTGGAGCAGCCCACTTCGGGTGATGTGCTGGTGCATGGCCGCTCGCTGTATCAGGCTGCGGCGGCGGAGCGTGCACGCACGCGCAATGAAGTCATGGGCTTTGTTTTCCAGCATTACTTCCTGCTGCCGGAACTCACCGCGCTCGAAAACGTGATGCTGCCAGCCATGATCGGCGGTAAAAAAGCCGAGGCTCGCGCCCGTGAACTGCTGGACAAAGTGGGTCTCACCGCGCGTCTCCAGCACCTGCCCACCGAACTTTCCGGAGGCGAGCAGCAGCGTGTCGCCATTGCTCGCGCACTCATCAACAACCCCGGCATCATCTACGCCGACGAGCCCACCGGTAATCTCGACGCAAGCACCGGCAGCGGCGTCATCGATATGCTGATGCAGGTGGTCGATGAGGCCAAAAAAACACTCATTGTCGTCACTCATGATCAAACCCTCGCCAAGCGCGGCGACCGCCGTCTTCTTCTCAAAGAAGGAAAGTTGGAAGAAGGTTGATGCACCCGCCATGGGACTGAAACGAGATTAAACTTCTGTACGCATATGCCTTCGGAATCTCCCATGCCCGACACGACCTCCCCTTCCCCGTATGAATCGCCGCGCCGGAAGCGCGGCTGCTTTGGCTCGCTCCTCCGCCTGCTGTTTCTGCTCACCCTGATCATCGCACTGGTGCTGCCGTTCACGCCTTTTGCCGGAAAGATCAAACAGGGCATTCAGGACATCGTGACCTCCGCACGGAGCACGAAGGAGCGCATCGTCACGCGTGAAGTGATGCGTGATGTGATCAAAGAAATTCCCGTCATTAAAGAAGTGACCAAGGAGATCGAGGTCATCCGCGAAGTCCGCCCCCCCCTGCCGGACAAATACATCCCGCGCAAGGACATCGACGTGGCCACGCTCTTCAACGGCATCACCGTCAAAACGAATCTGATCACCGAACAAGGCAGCTTCGCAAGTCTGGAACGCCTCGATCCCGAAGCCTACAAGGCGGAGTTTCAGCTCAGCATCCGCGTGCCGAAGGCAAACCAGACTCTGGAGGAGCTCTCCCGCATCAACAAAAACCTGCCCGCCATCCTCCCCGGCCTCGATGTCATGCTGCCTGCGGCGAAGGTCAGCGGCTTCTACCACAAGCTCTACGAAAACAAAACCAACCGCGTGCAGAACGACCTCACACGGCTGAGCAAGATTCTCGACCGTCACAACTTCTACGACACCGAAACCATCCTCGAACTGACTCACCCGGCCACCCAGCGCCGCGCCCTGCTCATTCAGTCTGAAATGGACGTGGTGGCCGACGGCTCGGACGGCGACCGCATGCCTACGCTGGAGGAGTACATCTACCTCTCCGACTACTACCAGCCCTTCACCAGCTATGCGTGGGCGAAGACGACGAAGACGCCCAACCCGCTCCTCTCCAAATGGGAGGACCGCCTGCAGAAAGCGCAGGACGAATACGCCAAAAAAGGCCTGAGCTCATCACGCAACCGGGACCTCAAGGTCATGATCGACCAGCTCAAGCTCGAGGTCGCCGACTTCAAGGTGCGCAGCAGCCTCATCGCGGACAAGGACCCCTTCATCGTCCTCTCGCTGCTGTTTCTAGGCTACGGGGATCAGAACAAATTCACGCCGCAGATGGGCGACTACGCCGCCGTCATTCACGAAGGCAAAATCTATCCCGCCATCTGCGGCGACTACGGCCCCAGCTTCAAAATGGGTGAAGCATCGCTCCTGATGGCGAAAACCATCAACCCCAAGGCAACGCCCTACATCCGTCCCGAGAGCGATCTGAAGGTCACCTATCTCGTCTTTCCCGGCACGGCCGAGAAAGTGCGTAGCGCGCCCGACCTCGCAAAATGGCGGGAAAAGTGTCTGGCCCTGCTGGGAGAAGTCGGCGGCGTAGGTGCAGGTTTTGAGCTGCACACTTGGGAAGATCCATTCAAGAAACCGGAGTTGCCGCCTGTCACTGTCCAGCCACCCGCAGCCGGTGACGCCGCCACTCCAGGCACCCCAGGAACGATCACGACCCCACCGGCATCGCCCTCTGCCGCGACTCCTCCCCTGCCCGCACCGGCCACTGCACCAATCATTCTCACGCCTATCGAGCCACCGGCAGCAGCGACGAAATCCGGCGGCGTGAAAACGAAGAATAAGTAGTCTTGTTCTCGAATAGAGTCTTCGAGCCCGGTGCAGCATGCCTGAGTGTACAATGGATGTGGCGACAGCCCGTCCGTCTGCCAGCCTACCGCCGACTCTATTGCGTGCGAATACCCTCGCAGTCGGACGGTTTGGCGGAGCAAGGGCTGGGGCTTAAAAGGGTCTCGACGCCAACCACATCCAACCTACGACCAGAGCACCGAGCTATTCGAGAACAAGTCTAGTAAGCGGGGGCAGCCTGGCCGCCCGCGATTCATTGCCGACCTCAATCAAACACGACGGTCTTGTTCTTTACGACGAGAACACGGTCGCGGGCGTGCCACCAGAGGGCTTTGGCGAGGACGGTTTTTTCCAGATCGCGGCCTAGGCGGACGAGGTCTTGGACGCTGTCTTCGTGGCTGACGCGCATGACGTCCTGATGGATGATCGGCCCTTCGTCTAGATCGGCCGTGACGTAGTGGCTGGTGGCACCGATGATCTTCACACCGCGCTGAAAGGCCTGGTGGTAGGGCTTCGCGCCGACGAAGGCAGGCAGGAAGCTGTGATGAATGTTCAGGATGCGATGCGGAAACTCAGCGATCATCGCGGGGCTGATGATCTGCATGTAGCGGGCCAGCACGACGGTGTCGATTCGGTGCTGACGCAGCAGTTCGATCTGCGCCGCCTCCTGCGCGAGTTTGTTGTCTTTCGTAATTGGAAAATGATGGAACGGAATGCCGAAGCGCTCTGCCGCAGGCCGCAGGGTCTCGTGATTGGCAACGATGAGAGGGATGTCCACCGGCAGGTCGCCGGATTCATGACGGGCGAGAAGATCGTAGAGGCAATGGCTCTCCTTGGTGACAAACAGCGCGATGCGTTTGCGCTGGCTGGCAAAGCTCAGGCGCATCTGCATTTCATGGCGTCGTGCCATGGGCTGCAGGCGGGACTCGATCTCTTCATTGTCGAGCGTGAAGTTTTCCAAGCTCCATTCCAGGCGCATGAAAAAGGCGTTTTGCTCAGGATCAATGTGCTGCTGCAGGTCGATGATATTCCCCTGATGCGAGAAGATGAAACCGGTGACGTCATGCACGAGACCCGGACGGTCCGGGCAGTGGATGAGCAGCGTAGCGATGTCAGTAGAGGCCATAGTGAGTTGGGATTACGAACGTGAGGCCGGGAAACGTGTACAAATGCCTTGGCCTTCGATCAAACTGGGGATCTGCTCGGTATGCCGGCCGGAGGCGATGATGCACTGCACACCGCCACGCACGGCGTCCTGCACGGCGCGCAGCTTGGAGATCATGCCGCCGGTGCCGAGGGTGGTTTTTTCCTCTTCGGCGTGGTGGATCACGTCATCGACATTTTCGACGACGGGGATCGGGCCGTCTTCGGGCTTTTTCGTGTCACGCAGCAGTCCAGGAGCACTGGTGAGGAGGATGAGCACGTCGGCCCCCCAGAAGCGGGCGACGCGGGAGGAGAGCTTGTCGTTGTCGCCGTAGCGCAGTTCTTCGACGGCGACGGAGTCGTTTTCATTGATGATCGGAACCACCTGGGAGAACTCCATGAGGCGGTCAAGCACGGCCTTGACGCGCGGCGCACGATCCGCGTTCTCAAAGTCTTCGTGGGTCACAAGCAACTGCGCGACATGCAGGCCATGGTCCCGCAGGAGCGACTCATAGGTGTGCATGAGATGCGTCTGGCCCACGGCGGCGAGCGCCTGCAGGGTGGTGACGTCCGAAGGCCGTTGTTTGAAATCGAGCGGCTTCAAACCGGAGGCCACGGCCCCGCTGCTGACGACGATGACGGCATGACCTGCGCGTTTCAGCAGCGCGACGGCTTCGATGAGTTTGCGCAGTTGCACGGGATCGGGTTCAGGCGCGTCTTTGCGCGTGAGAATACCGGTGCCGAATTTGAGAACGATGCGCTTGGGGGCCATGAGTCAGGGGGAAAACGAAGGGCGGCGAATATGGCGGGGTGAGCTCTTATGCAAAGGGCAAAAGCCGGGGAGATGGCCGCAAAAAGACGCAAAGAGGTTCAAAAAAGCAGCCGCGCGTGTGGCTGCTCTTGGGCACGCGAATACGAAACGTGTTTCAGCGACGAGATCAAAGGATCAGATCAGATCCAAATTTTTGTGCTTTTTTGCGTCTCTTTGCGGCTAATTAGTGTCTTACCAACGCACGACCGAACTCGCCCAGGTGAAGCCGCCGCCGAAGGCGACGAGGAGGACGACATCGCCTTTTTTGAGGCGGCCGGCTTTGTTGGCTTCGTCGAGGGCGACGGGGATGGTTGCGGCGCTGGTGTTGCCGTATTTGTCCAGATTCATGAACACGCGGTCCAGAGGCAGATTCAGGCGATCGGCGATGGCGCTGATGATGCGGGCATTGGCCTGATGGGGAATGACGAGGGACACATCGGCGGCGGTGAGTCCGGCGATTGCGAGGGCCTGCTGGGACGCCTCAAGCATGCGGGTGACGGCGTGCTTGAAGGTTTCGCGTCCTTCCATGTGGATCGTATTGGGAAACGATGCCACGTTTTCAAGCGTGATCGGGCAGGCGGAGCCGCCGCCGGGGACTTTGAGTACGTCCGCGAGGGTGCCGTCCGTGCCCATGACGGTGGACAGCACGCGTCCGGGGGCATCAGTGTCCGATTCATCCGCGCGGCGGATGACCACGGCACCTGCGCCATCGCCAAACAGCACGCAGGTGTTGCGGTCGGTCCAGTTGATGAGGCTGCTGAGCTTTTCCGCGCCGATCACGAGGGCGGTGGTACGGTTGCCCGTGTTGATGAAATGACGTGCGACCTGCAGGGCGTACAAAAAGCCGGAACAGGCGGCCGAGATGTCAAAGCAGACGGCATTGACGGCACCGATCTTCTTCTGCACGAAGCAGGCGGTGGAGGGGAAGAACATGTCCGCCGTGACGGTGGCGACGATGATGAGCTGGATCTCCTCAGGGGCGACTCCGGCGTCGGCCATGGCGCGGCGTGCGGCCTCGGAGGCGAGATCGCTGGTGGCCTGATCCGGGGCGGCGATGCGACGCTCTTTGATGCCAGTGCGGGAGGTGATCCACTCGTCAGAGGTATCGACGATCTTGGACATATCCTCATTGGTCAGCACTTTTTCAGGCATGTAGCTGCCGGTGCCAATGATGCTGGAGGTGCAAAAGGGCTGGGAACTAAGAGCGGGCATGGAGGGAAATGGAGTGGGCAGTGGCGGCGGCCTCAATGTGTGGCCCGACCTGGTGTTGGATGGATTCGCAAGCCTGACGGATGGCATTCTTCATGGCAAGCGGAGATGCACTGCCATGGGCGATGATGGTGATACCGCGCAGGCCTAGGAGCGGCATGCCGCCGACCTCGTCGGGGTTGGTTCGGTAGTGGACGCGCTTGAAGGCGGGCTTGGCCAGCAGGCCGCCGATCTTGGTCCAGAAGCCGCTCTTAATTTCGCTCTTCACCATGCTGAAGATGGTGTGCGCGAGCGCTTCGGCGTTTTTCAAAATGACATTGCCGGTGAAGCCGTCGCACACGACGACGTCCGGAGGCGTTTCCCACACGTCATGGCCTTCGACGTTGCCGATGAAATTGATGCCTGCGGTGTGGCGCAGCAGCTTGCCGGTCTCTTTGCACAAGGCATTGCCCTTTTCTTCCTCGGTGCCGTTGGACATGAGGCCGACGGTAGGATTTTCCCGGCCCAGCACATGACGGGCAAAGGCGCTGCCCATGATGGCATTCTGCACCAGATGCGAGGGTTCGCTGTCGGGATTGGCCCCGGCGTCAATCAGCAGCCAGTGCTTGGTCAGCGATGGCATAATGGCGGCAATGGCAGGCCGCTCGATATGCCCCAGAGTGCGCATTTTAATCAGGGAGGCCGTCACGGCGGCACCCGTATGCCCGGCGCTGACCACGGCATCTGCCCGGCCATCTTTGACCATGTCCACAGCGACGCTGATGGAACTGTCCTTCTTCTTGCGCACGGCGTCGATGCCGCTGTCGGACATTTCGACGATCTGGGTGGCGGAGACGATTTCCAGCTTGGGACTGGAGAGGCCCTGCGCTTTCAGCTCTTTCTCAATGGCATCGGGAACGCCCACCAAAAAGATTTTGGTGATGGCGGGCAGCGTTTCGAGGGCGAGCTTGACGCCTGCGATGGGGTTTTTCGGGGCGTAATCGCCCCCCATGACATCCAGTGCGATCTTCATTCCT
>NZ_JAQSEA010000155.1 GCF_029946185.1 Prosthecobacter sp. | reverse complement strand
GCGTACGCAACTGCGGTCTGACCTTGCTCGCCGAGGCCTTCGACGCCGAGTTCGATGACATCGCCGGGCTTCATGAAGAGAGGATCGGGTTTGAAGCCGAGGCCGACGCCGGGAGGCGTGCCTGTGGTGATGATGTCTCCGGGCAGGAGGCTCATGAACTGGCTCAGGTAGCTCACCAGCGTTTTCACGCCGAAGATCATCTGCGCGGTGCTGCTGTTCTGAATGGTCTTGCCGTTCAGCTTGAGCCAGAGCTTCAAATTCTGCGGATCAGGGATCTCATCGCTGGTGGCGAGGAAGGGGCCGATGGGGGCGAAGGTGTCGCAGCTCTTGCCTTTGACCCACTGACCACCGCGCTCAAGCTGCCATTCGCGTTCGCTGTAGTCGTTGTGCACGCAGTAGCCGGCCACATGGCTCAGCGCGTCTTCTTCGGAGACATAGCTGGCTTTTTTGCCAATGACGAAGGCGAGTTCAACCTCCCAGTCGGTCTTTTTGGAATTGCGGGGGATGACCACGTTGTCGAAGGGGCCAACAATGGCGCTGGTGGCTTTGAAGAAAACGATGGGCTCTGCCGGGATGGGCATGCCGCTTTCTTTGGCGTGGTCGCTGTAGTTCAGACCGATGCAGATGATCTTGCTCGGACGTGCGATGCAGGGGCCGAGGCGTGTGTCTGCTGACACCGTCGGTGCAGTGGCCGCGTTGGTTTTGGCCCAAGCGGCGAGACGTTCCAAGCCATCGCCACCGAAGAATTTTTCATCGTAGTCGCTGCCAAAGGCGCTCGCATCAATGCGGCTGCCATCTTCGAGTTGCAGGCCGGGTTTCTCTTCTCCAGGATTTCCAAAGCGGATCAGTTTCATGGTCGGTTGTTCTTAGTTTTAGGTTTTTAATTCGTTAGTTATTCTCGTCGCCTTCGTGATTGGTGTAGCGGCCGATGAGCGGATACTGCTCCAGCTCGGCCACGGTGCCCGTGACGGGGAAGCTTTCGCGGCCGACCCAATAAACGGACGCCGCAGCGATGTCTTCCGGCATCAACAAACGTCCCATGGGAATAGCGTAAGCGGGCAGACGATCTGGCCAGCCTTCGCCGAGTCCATCGCCAAGTTTCACCTGGTATTCGTTTTCCGTCAGCGTCCAGCCCACGTTGAGCTGATTCACGCGCACGCGGTCGGTGCCGAGTGCATCGGCCAGATTGCGCGTCATCGTCATCAGCGCGCCCTTGGACATCGAATAGGCCAGCAAATTTGCCTGACCGCAGTGTGCGAGCACTGAGCCGATATTCAGCACGACACCCCGGTTCTTCTTCAATTCAGGCAGCAAGGCTCGGATCAAGAGCATCGGCGCGCGCGCATTCACGGCGATGATGCGGTCAAACATGGCCGCATCTGTCTCGTCGATTTTTGCGCGATTGGTCAGCGCTGCGTTGTTCACCAAAGCATCCACTTTGCCAAAGGCAGCAATCGCATCCGCCGCCAGCTTGGCCGGATAGGCGGCATCCGCGAGATCTCCCTGGCAGAAGGCCGCCTTGTCCGTGCCGAGTTCTTTGCACAATGCCGCGCCGCGTGCCGCGTCACGGCCATGCAGGATGACTTGGGCGCCTTCGGCGACGAAGCGCCGCGCCATGAATTCGCCGATACCGGTGGTGCTGCCGGTGATGAGGATGACCTGGTCTTGAAGTCGCATGTTCGTCGGGGTGGTTTGAGGGATTGACTTTCTATGGCGAGCGCGTGGCGATGCTCAAGGCTGCAACACCAATTTATGTTTCATCTTGGGTCTGAAAGGCCCCTTATTTCCCCAGCGCCCACTCAATACCATTCAGCAAAAAGCGCCGGAAGGCGGGCAGCTTGAAGTCATCCCAATGTCCCATCGAAGTGTAAAAGATGCGGGACTTCTTCTCACCATACAAATGCGTCCACGCGACGGGTTCCGTCTCCGCGCCTGGCAGAGTTCCCATGAGCAGCGGTGTGGTCCCGGCTTGCAGCGGCGTGTTTTTGTACAGGCCGCCATGTCCGATGAGTTCGGCAATGGTGACTCCTTTCAGGATGGGATGCGACACCGCCCCCGGCACCACGGTGATGGTGGCGGCGTCTTTACCATAGTGGCCGGTGTAGTTGCCGCCCAGCACCTCTGGGTCAAACGCCTGCCACTTCGTCAGCCCCGCCTTCGGCTCGGGCTCCTTCGGGCGCAGGGCAAAGCAATGGCTCGCAGTGCGAATGCCCACCAGCGGCTTCCCTGCGGCCAGATGGGCACGCACAGCATTCATCACCGCCGTCGTTGGCGTGCGACGCCGCACGCTGATGAAAAGCAGATCCGCATCACTCATCGCCTCCACGAATCCTGGGAACTGGTTCTTGTCCGACACGTCCGCTTGAATGACGGTGACGCGATACGGTGCGGCCTTCAATTCTTTACCTGCGAACTCCGGCAGGGTCTCCCAGGTGTGATACTCCTCCTCGCCAATCATGATGACGACATGCGGCGCTTCGGCGGCTTGCATCTGACATCCGAAGACGACAGCAAAGAGAGTCAGAGTGCGTAAAAAGAAGGATCGGTTCATAAGGTCTGGGACTGCTTAAGGTTTCGGTGCTGTTTGAAGTGTCGCCTTGGCTGCTGCCCAGCCAGCATTTGGCAGAGCCTCCCACACACGCAGATGACGGAAACTGGCCTCGGTGCTGGCCCCCAGCATGAGGCTGTGTTTGGGCAAGCCGAGAAGCGGATTGCTCAAGGTGGTGCTCTTGCCGTCGAGCGTGCCCACCACCTCATCACCTTTGATCTCCAGCACCACGGTGTGCCATTCGTTGAGTTTGACCGGGGTCGAGACGCGGCTCGTCGTTCCTTTGTCCCGCTGCTTGGTCGCGGGATTGATGCGGTCGGCATCATAGGGGATCAAAAACAAGCCGCCTGGGCCGATGCTGAGCGCGATCACATAGTCCTTCACATCCGTCGCCTTTACAAACAGCGAGCGATACTTGCGCCCCTCGTCAGGCACATCGTTCAGCCGCACCTCGCACTGGATGATGGCATCGGTGAATTGAAACCCAAATGATGCTGTTGCTGGATGATTAGCAGCCGGGCTTTCCACTCCGGTAAAACAACCCTCCGCCAGCTTCCACTGTCCGGACTTTCCTCCGACCGGACCCGCATTGTAGCGCCAGCCAGTAAAGCCGCTCGCAAAGCCCACCGGCTTGCCCGTGACCGGAGCAAGTGGAGGCATGAAATCTTCGCTGACCAGCAGTTTGCCGCGAGTGGTCATGAGCGTCTGCGGCAGTTCATCAGCAGCAAAAGCACCGCAAGTCCATGCGATGATTAAGAGGGTGAGAGATGCTTTCATCGAGATGTAATCAGTTAAGATCGCGCAGCACTTCCAGTGCCTTCGTCTCGAAGATCTTCTGCCATTCAGGCGCGACCAGCGTGTCGCAGTCTTCCTGCGCGTAGCCGGGATTGAGGCGCTGCTCCACGGTGGGGGTGTACCAGATGTAGCCATTGGTGTAGCCAGAGACGAAAGCGCGGGCATCATTCGCAGCCTTCTTGATGTTCAAGCCCACCTGCACTGTGACCTCCCCCGGGAAGGTCACCAGTTTAAAGTCGCCGATGCGCAGGCCGCAGACCTCTGCATCCAGCGTGGCCTTGCCTGCCTCCTGCGTTTGCTTCAGGTGCATCTTCAGCAGAGCCATGTTCGCATTCAGCCGCGTGAGGCGCTCCATGATCTCGATGTTGGCGAGATAACTTTCCACCAGCACCCGGTTGTCAGCATCGAGCTGTGAGATGGCCTTCCGATCAAGAGCCTGATCATGCAAATAGCTCTGGGAGTAGTGCGAGGGCGTGTCCGGCCAGAGCTTGTGCTGGAGCAGCAGCGGCAGGAAGCTTTTGAAATTGATGTTCGTGGGCTTGAGCACTGCCAGCAGCTTCTTCTGCTCTGCTTCGATGTTGCTGATGCGTGCGGTATAATCCGCAGCGCGTGGCACGGCGATGGTGGCATTGCTCACTTTGAGCACGCCATCGCCTTTCGTTTCGATTTGCCGCGCAGCGGCCAGAACAGTCGCGCCGAGCATGGCACCAAGTGGCTCGGCATCCGCAGTGCGTGTGATTTCTTTGTAGCGGACAGGATTGATGTCGCCCCCGCAGCCCTGCACGAAGAACGCCATGGCTCCGGTGGCGTCTTCGATCACCTTTGAGGCAAAGCCCGGATAGTCCGCTGAGCATCCTTTGCTCGGCGGGTTCATGATCGGATGACAGGCGAACTGATACAGCACGGCCAAGGGGGTGCCATCCGCGCGATCCAGCCGCAGCACACCGACCTGCGGATCAATCGGACCCACGCTCGCGACCGCCTCATCGGGAGGCATCGAGTACGCACGGCGCATGTCCACCGTGCTGCCGTCCTTCATCTTGAGCCGGCGGTTTTCGCTGATGCGTGTCTCCGAGTCCACCCCGCTGCCGGCCTTCACCGGCACGAGATTCTTCATGGCATCCTTCACCGCCTGAATGACCAGGGGCTCCAGATCGCCACGCACGATGCCATGGCAGTGGCTGGCATTGACCACGACATTCGGCGCGGGAATGCCCAGCTCCTGCAAACCAGTACGCACCACCGCCATGAAGCCATTGCCGATGCGACCGATGCCGCCCACCGCCACCGCATCCAGCGTAATCAGCACCACCGTGGTGTCGCCATTTTTAAGCACCAACGCCTTGGCAAAACACGGGTCATTCACGGGACCCGTACGGTCAGTGATGTCCACTTTGGCGACACCCGCTAGCATTTCAGCCCCGGCGGTGGCCACGCATGCGAACAAGAGGCAACAGAGTATTTTCATGGTGATTTATTTCTGCAAGGTCCATGCCACGGCATTGAGCAGCAGCCGCTGTACATCTGCGCTGCGCATGTCCTCGGGCGCGCCGAGGCTGGTGTAAAAGATGCGCGCTTTGCCGACACCATACGTGCGCGTCCACGCAACCGGCTGCGGTGGCGTGGTGCTGCCTGCTTGCCCCGTGCCGATCAGAATTGGGGTCGCATCTGCGGCCAGCGGCAGCACCTTGTAGAGCGACTGATGGCCGTGGATTTTCGCAACGTTCACTCCATCAAGAATCGGCGTCTTGATTCCATGCGGCACGCTGACGATGTATGGCAGGCCCTTCGTTTCATAGCCGGTGTTCTCGCCGCCAAGGACTTCATGCGTGAATTCCGGCCACGGAGACAGACTTGCATCGATGACCTCGTTGGGCTTGGGAAGGAAAGCATGGTTCGCCGTGCGGATGCCGAGCAGCGGCTTGCCGGCAGCGAGGTGCGCACGGATGGCCGCCATTTGCGCCTGCGGCGGAAAGCGGCGGCGGGAAAAGAGCACAAGCAGATCCGCATCCTTCAACGCCTCAGTGAGTCCCGCAAAATGATGCATCTGCGGCTTGTCGCCCTCGATGAGCGTGACGCGATGCCCCAGCGGCCGGAGCTCCTTCTCCGCAAACTCACGCATCGTCCTTGGCGCTTCATAGTTGTTGGGATCTTCGACCATCATGATGACGATGTTCGCAGCAGGCGCAGGGCTGATGAGCACGGCGAATAGAGACAGGGTGAGAAAGAACGATTTCATTGCAGTGAAGAAAACAGTTCCTCCAATCCCGCGACGATCTTCGTTGAAGCATCGACCTCGAGGCAGGCTGACCGCGCACGCCACGTTTCATACCCCCCAAGCTTATGCTGCTCCGGCGTGGGCAGATAGCCGTGGTAGGCATTGGCTAGGGACACGGTGAAGGTCTGTGGATGGCGCTTTTTCATTCCGAGGCCGATCTCCACGAAAACCTCGGCGGGAATGGCCGAGACACGCAGGTCTCCGATCTTGAGCACCTGCAGCGGCGCGGAGACTTCTTTGGGGAAATCAGCCAACAGCACCGTCTCACGCGCATACACCTGCTCCGATGTTTCCATGCGCGGAAAGAGCTTGGACTGCTTCGTCACCGCGCGTGCTTTTTCCACTTCTTCCGACGTCGGAATGCGCAGGCCCAGTGTGACTTCCTTCTGCGCGACTCCGAGCGGCACCCAGTCGTGATACGTCACCGCTTTGCACGCACCCGCGACCGCCTGCGCCACATCATTCGCCACGATCTTGATTCGGCCATAGGGTGGTTCTTTGGCCTGCCCGCCACGGAAGTTGATGTTGTTGATATCGCCGCTCGTGCCGTTCGACATGATGCCCACGAACGGCGTGTCCTGCCGGTCCGCGCCAAGCAGTTCGCCAATGCGGCTGGCAAAGACCCCATAGTAGTCCGCCGAGATATGGCCGGGACCGACACCGCCGACGTAATGCAGCGAGTAGTTTGCATAGAGTGCGATGGGTTTTCCCTCTGCGGATTGCACGCTGATGAAGCTCACCTGAGGATCGGTGGGGCCGGCAGGTTCAATGAGGTTGGGATTGTTGATGCCAGGGTTCATCTTCACCTGATCAGTCGTGACACCGTGTGGCGAGGGAGGGATGGTGCCGGGCTTCATCTTCCAGCGACGATTGAACACATGCTGCGGCACATCGACTGTTCCCCACGCGATTTTGGCGGGAGCGAGATTGTTCAACGCACGACGAATGCCATCGGCGATGCGCTTCGCGATAAACCGCTGATACATCGGGTTCGGCTCGCTCTGGCCCACGGCCTGCGCAGTACCGCACGAATGCGAATGCGTGGCGGACATGAGCATGTTCTCCAGCGGCAGACCGGTGGCCTCATGTACCATTTTTTTAGCCTCATCAAAAATGCCGCGCCCAATGACGCAACTGTCAGCCACGACCATCACCAGCTGCGTTTTTCCGTCATCGAGCGCGAGGCAGCGGGCATGCAGCTCATCGTGAATGAACACTGCCTTGCCATCCTGAAAGCCGCCATTGATCGAGCTGCCGAGCTCCGGCGTGATGTTACTCGTCGCGGCTCCGGCTTGGAAAACACGAGCGGGATCAGCGGAAAACGTGGTCGAGGAAAGAATGCAAAGGAAGCAGAGAAGTAGTCGCATTCTCCCCATACGGCCACCGAATGAAATTTAATCGGCCAACTCCGTGGCCCACCCGATGTTACGGCCGGAAGTACCAGCATGCGTTTCATTCATATCAGGTGACTCGGTCATCACCTGTCAGGCTTTACATACAGGGCGCTGAAGCGGATGTCCGTATTGCGCCGGCCTTCAAACGTCACGCGGACACGAATACGTTCAGGCAAATCACCGGCGGCTTCCTGCCACAGCACCGGCGTTTGGAACCCGCTCTGTCGAATGGTGCTGGTGTAGCCCGGCAGCGGCGTCTCGTTGGCGCCGAGCAGTTCGATCTTCAAGGTAGCGTCAGACCCGAGGCCATCAGCGTTGAGAAAGAACTGCTGCGCGCCCTGGATGGGAATGGCGGCGGTGGTGAACTCGCTGGCGATTTCCCGTAATTGGTAGTTCCCTGGGCCTTTGCCGGCCGTCTGGACCACGAGATCGCCAAAGCGATCACGCGGCAGTTTGACGATGCCAACGCCGCCACGTGGAGGTGCCTTCTTCCAATGGCGCGGGTCCCACGCGCCATAATAGATGAAGGTTTCGTCGCCGATATTTTCGAAGCCCTGCCCTTGCAACAAGCCTCCCTGATCCCAGGCGCCGTCGTCCCCGCGTTTGAGAAAAGTCCACTCATGCGCTGGTTCACGAAAATTCAGGCCATCGTTGCTGATCACAAAGCCGAGGTCGATGGAGATGTCCCGCCACTCTTTCGCGCCATGCCATAGGCCCACCACGCCGAGCAGCAGATTACGCCGATTCCACACGCTGATGCCCTCATGCGTCTGCTCACCTTCGAGACTCCGCCCCGCTCCCAGCACTTGATGCTGCGGCTCCCGCACAAAGCCGATGCTTTGCGTCGGCAGCCAGTGCACGAAATCAGGCGAACGGTACATGCGTGTCACACGGCCCTGATACGGACGCGTGGCATTCATCGCATTCTGCCCGCAGGCGTAAAACATGCCGTCCCACTGATACAGGCCGCCACTGGGTTCAAAGTGAATGCCCGGCAGCAGCAGATCCTCGATCTTGAGCTCGGCTTTCACGGACTTCACCTCCTTGACCGGCTTCCAGGTATAACCATCTGCGCTCACAAACGGCAGCAGCGTCCCCAGCCGCGATTGATACCGGAAATAGACATGCGCTGTCATTTTATAGCGCCGGGAGGGATCAGGGTCCGCCACGTCCTTGAGTACCTTGATGTTCACAAATCCCCACGGTCCCCCGCCCATGGGCAGCAAGTTGTTATCCGTGTTTCCCTTGTATTTGACGAGCCCCAGGTTCGGCTTCGTCCAGTTCAATCCATCCGTGCTCTCTGCATAGGCCGCGCGCCAGCGCGATGAAGCCACCTTGTTTTCAGTGTCGTCATCAAAGGCGACATACCACAGGCGGAACTTGCCTTTCTCCTTAATAATGGAGCCATAGAACTGGACTCCTTGTGCATCGGGTGTGCCTGGAGCACCGCGCGGCAGGACCGGATTGGCGGGATGCCGTGTGGGCGGGCGCATCTCCAGCCGAAGATTTTGCGAGTAGGGGATCGAGACGCTGTCGAAAGCAAACACGGTCGTTGCCGCCGTCTCGTCAAAGTAATCCATCGCGCGTGAAGTCAGCGCACCGCCCATCAGCACCAGGCTGACGATGCTGATGGACGTGAGCTGATTCATGGTGGTTTAGCCGTCGATGTTCCAGCCGTCGCGGTACTCCTTCTTCATGAAGGCGTTTGCTTCGGGTGTGTCGGGGCTGGTGCCGGTTTTGCCGTCGTATTGGATCTTCTTGCCGGTGCGATAGGCAACGAGGCCGAGGAGCATCATTTCGATCATGTTGGCGCTGTAGCCAAAGTTGCACGCGGTGGGCTTGCTCGGATCACGGCAGGCGTCAAACCACTGCTTCTGGAAGTGGCCGAGGTCTGGCAGCATGTCTTCCTTCTTGCGTGGCTTGTAGTAGCTCATATCGGCGTCGTTGCCGTAGGGCAGGATGAGACGTGAATCGAAGTCTGCGATGAGGAAACCCTTCGTGCCTTTGAACATGGCGCCATGCCCGATTTTGTTCAGGTCGATGGAGTTCTTCGGCGAGCTCGGCATCGCGCCGCCCTGATACCAGGCCACGGAGATGGGGCCGCGCCAGTCGTTTGCGGGGAGTTCAAAGTGCGACTCGCATTTCACGGGTGTGACGTCGGAGTTGTAGGCGTCGCCCTTGGCTTCGGCGGAGGTCGGCAGGCCACCGTCCACGGCGTTCCAGAGCAGGTCCATCGTGTGGCTGCCCATGTCGCCGATCTGTCCGGCACCGAAGTCCCAAAACATGTTCCAGGAGAGGCAGTTTGCACCTGCTCCACCGGCGAAGTAGGCTGGGTTGTATGGATGGTATGGCGAAGGGCCAAGCCACAGATCGTAGTGAAAACTGGAGGGTGGTGCGCCTTCCTCGGGGAAGTAGCCGGGCTTTGGAATCTGGCGATTGCCCCATGCGTAGGCAGATTTCAGTTCACCGATGGCGCCATCGCGGATGAGTTCGCGAACGCGGTTGAAATTCGGGTTCGCATGGCGCTGCATGCCGACCTGCGTGGCCAGCTTGTCCTTCTTCGTTTCCCATGTGGAACGCACGATGCGCGCTTCATCGACGGTGATGGCCAGCGGCTTCTCACAATAGACATGCAAATTGCGCTTCAGAGCCCAGTTGGCGATGAACGCATGGGTGTGATCCGGCGTGCAAATGACGACGGCATCAAGACCTTTGTGATCGAGACACTTGCGCCAGTCGATGTACGTCGTGGCATTGGGGAAACGCTTCAGCGCATCGGGGAAACGCGCCTCGTTGATGTCACACAGCGCGACGACATTTTCCTCTGAGATGGAGTCGTAATGCGCGAGGCCGCGACCCCACACGCCGATGAGGGCGACGTTAAGTTTGTTGCTGGCGGCGTTCTGGCCGAACAGCGGGCGGGTGATCATGCTCCCGGCGACGAGACCGGCAGCACCGACGAAGCGGCGACGTGAGAGAGGCGTGGATGGATTGCTCATGGCACCGCATGAAACGACGTACAAAGTCCTTCTCAAGCATCAAGGTTGGCCGATTCCTGCTTTTCCCCCGGCCAGAAGCGCCGGGAAAACGAAGCTTGCTTATCCGAAGCGCATTTCAGAAAATACCCAAGAACACCATGGAAATTCCTACCGCCGCCAAAACCCTGTTGGAGCACAAGGGCCGGGACATCTGGACCATCCCGCCCACAGCCACCGTCTTTCAGGCCATTCAAATGATGGCCGAGAAAAACATCGGCGCCCTGCCGGTGATGGACAGGACCAAGCTGGTCGGGATCATCTCGGAGCGCGACTACATGAGCAAGGTGGCGCTCAAGGGTAAATCCTCCAAGGACACACCCGTCAGCGACATCATGGCGCGGGACTTGGTGACCGTAGGCCCTGATCAAAGCATCTCAAGCTGCATGGAGATCATCACGGAGCATCGCATCCGCCATCTGCCGGTGGTGGATGGCGAGGAACTGCTCGGCATCGTTTCGATTGGCGATCTGGTGAAATGGATCATCGCCACGCAGCGCATGACCATTGAGCAATTGAATGCGTACATCTCAGGCGGCTACTCCGCCTGAGCATATCACACCTCTGTCAGCTTACTTCGCCTTCGGCGCGGGCTTTGGCTTCTCGGGAAGTCCTTGGCCGGGCTTGAGATCAAGATTGGCCTTCATGTCTTCTTCCGTCACTGCGGAGGCAACGCCACCCTCGGGAATCTTGCCCTTCGCGGTCCAGAGGATAGCGTTCAGCACCAGCTTGCGCTGTTCATTGTTGGCCCAGCCTTGATGATAATGGCCCCCGGTGAAGCCGAAGCCACGGCCACCGTCCGCGCGCTCGCAGGCCCAGGCGACATGCTGTTTTTCCTTATTCTTCACGGATTCACGCACGGCTGGATTGCCGCTGTGCGCACCATCCGGGCGGCTCATGGTGGATTCCGGAGCCACATCGCTCAGGATTGGGGTCACGCCTTGCATGCTCGGGCGGAAGCGCATGAAGAAGTACCATTCGTCATTCGTGGCGAAAGGTTTCACTCCAGTGCTGATCGGGTGTGCTGGCAGTTCTTTGAAGTTGGCATCCCAGTGCGGGTTCACGCTCCAGTTGATCTCAAAGCAGCCGCCCATCCAGTCGATGAACTCCTTGCCACCCTTCTCAATCGTAGGCTCTACCGCGTAATGCAGCGTCAGGAAGCCGCAGCCACGCTTCATTTCCTTGTCGAGCTGGGCAAGGTGGTCGCCCTGCAAGGCAGGATGTCCGCCGCCCCCGTCTGAATAGATCACCACGGTATCCGCTGCAGCCAGCTCCTCCTGGGAAGGCCACTCGCCATTCAGGTGAAATTTGACGTCCACCTGATCCGCCGCGCCCTGCTCCAAGCACTTTTTCAAGAGCTGGATGCCCGCATTGTGTTCATGCTGCGCCGGACCATGCGAAGGCTTCCCCGCGATCATGACGATGGATTTTTTGTCCGCCGAAAACGCGGAGCCGAGGAGTGAAAAGGCAAAGAGGGCGGTGAGCAGATACTTCATAGAGTGGGTGGAGAACGTGGCAAGCAAACGCCCTGAGCGCACGCGTCATTTCACCGAGCACGAGCAATCTTCGACAACTGTCCGGCTTCTGGCACGCCTTCCGCTAGCTATTGCCTTCCGCCCGATCCGATGCCGATTTCCAAGAACCGCCCGCAGAACAATGTTCTCTATGCCTTAGCCTTCGTCGGCCTGGTGATGACGGTTTTCACCATCGGCTACCGGGTGGCAGGCTGGTCATGGAGCGATGCTTTCTACATGGTGGTCATCACCGCTTTCAGCGTCGGCTATGGGGAGGTGGTGCCCATCACCGATCCCTGGCTGCGAACGTGGACGGTGATGCTGATTCTCTTTGGCTGCACCGGCATTATTTTCGTCACTGGTACCCTGGTGCAGTGGCTGACGGAGGCACAGATTCAACGAGCACTGGGAGGCAAACGCATGGAAAACGAAATCGAAAAACTGACAAACCACGCCATCATCTGCGGCTACGGTCGCATTGGCCGCATGATCGCCACCCAATTGCAGGCAGGCGGCATCCCCTTCGTCATCGTCGATCAGGCGACTGACCGCGTGGCAGAGGTGCGGGATGCGGGCTTTCTCACCCTGCAAGGCGAGGCCACGGACGAAGCGGTGCTGAAGATGGCGGGCATCAGCCGTGCACGCGTGCTGGCCACAGTACTGCCCAATGACGCGGCCAATGTCTTCATCACCCTCAGCGCGCGCAACATGAACCCCGCGATCCAAATCATCGCACGCGGTGAAGTTCCCTCCACCGAGCGCAAGTTGCTGCAGGCGGGTGCAAACCGTGTGGTGCTGCCCGCTCACATTGGCGCAGACCGCATCGCCCACCTGATCCTGCACCCGAACACGCGCGACCTGATCGGCGGCAAGACGAAGGCCAGCATCGACTTTGACCACCATCTCACCGAACTCGGCCTCGACATGGAGGAAATCGAAATCGGTGCAGACTCGCCCTGGCTCCACAAGCGCATCTCAGACGTCGAGACCGGGACCGCCGGCCGCCTGCTGCCCGTGGCGATTTTGCGCAAAGAAGGGGTCACAGATTTGAATCCCAGCCCCACAGCGATGCTCATGCCGGGGGATGCCTTGGTGGTGATGAAACGTGTCTTGCGGCGCTCAACGAGCTAGGCACAGCATTATTCGGTCAAGCTGGCTCGCTGCCTGCGTCTGCACTGCAGACTATGCCCAAACAACCCGACCGTATTTTCAAAGTAGCCATCATCGGCGGAGGGTTTGCTGGAGTGTACTGCGCACGCAAGCTGCTCAAGCTCACCGAGAGCGTGGCCGGCATGACGGTGGGCATCATCGCCAGTGAAAACCACATGGTCTTTCAGCCGATGCTGCCGGAAGTCGCGGGTGGGTCGCTCTCCCCACAGCACGTGGTGAATCCCATCCGCATGATCTGCCGCGGAGCCGAGGTGCTCAAGGGAGAGGTCACGCACATCGACCTCGAGAACCGCATCATCACGCTGAACGGGGGCATGTTCACACCGCAGGTCACGGTGGGCTTTGAGCACATCATGCTGGCCCCCGGTGCCGGGGTGGACCTCAGCCGCATTCCTGGCATGGGCGAGCATGCGTACCTCATGCGCACCGTGGGCGATGCTATGAAGCTGCGCGCCGCCATCATCAGCCGCCTTGAGGAGGCCAATCTCATCACCAATCCCAAACTGCGCAAAGAGCTGCTCTCCTTCGTCATCGTTGGTGGTGGTTACTCAGGCGTGGAAACGGCCGGGCAGATCCAGGATTTGATCGTCGGAGCGCGCCGTTTCTATGAGAACATCGAACCCCATGAGCCGAGCGTCACGCTGATCCACAGCGGGGACCGTTTGCTTGGCATGCTGAGCGACAGCCTCGGCACCTACACGGGCAAATGCCTCACCGAGATGGGCGTGAAGATCATCTTCAAAAGCCGCGTGCGTGCCGTCACCGCCCGCACCGTGCAGCTGGGGGATGGAGTCTCTCTTTCCGCCACGCTCGTGGTGTGCACCGTCGGCAATGCACCGCATCCGCAAATCACCGCGCTGGGTGCCAACGGCGGGCTCCCGGTGGAGCGTGGCAAGGTCGTCGTGGAATCCAGCGGGCAGGTCAAAGGGCTCACCAATGTGTGGTCCGCCGGGGACTGCGCTGTCTTCCCCAAGGCGGACGGCGGCACCTGCCCTGAGACTGCGCAGTTCGCCATGCGCCAGGGGGCGCTGGTGGCGAAGAATATCGCGGCCAGTTTCGCAGGGCTCCCCTTGAAGCCGTTTCACTTCACCGGCCTCGGCGAGCTCGCCACCATCGGCCATCGCAAGGCCGTCGCGCAGGTGTTTGGCATGCGCTTCTCCGGCATCATTGCCTGGTTCATGTGGCGCAGCATCTACCTCATGAAACTCCCCGGCTTTGACCGCAAGCTACGCGTCATGGCGGAGTGGAGTTTTGAGCTGTTCTTTCCGCGCGACATCAATCTGCTCACGCCTAGCTTCTCCTCGCCGCTCGGCGAGATGCACCTTGAGCCCGGGGATTCGCTGTTTCATGCGGGCGAGCCTGCACAGTCCCTCTATGCCGTCAAAAAAGGCAATGTGAACATCACCGATGACAAAGGCCAGCTAGTCAAAGCCGCCGGCCCCGGTGAGCACTTCGGTGAACGCGCTCTCCTGGGTGATGGCATCTGGCGTTTTGATGCCCAGGCCACCGAATCGAGCGAACTCGTGGCCATTGATGGAGGGACCTTCAAGACGCTAGCGAAAAGCATCGGCTCGCTGGATGCCCTGTTCCGAGGTACCGCGCAGCAGTATCACCTGCCCGAAGAAATCCAGAACACGGTGAACATGATTCCGGAGGCCACGCGCCAGGCCTGTGCCGCCGACGTGATGACACGAAACATTGCTTTCCTAGACGCCAACGTCACCGTGCAGGATGCCGTGGCCGAGTTTCAGGCGCACCCACACAGCACCTATCCCGTCACTGCGAACGGTTGCGTCGTCGGCCTGCTGCGTCGCTCGGTCGCTTATGAATGGCTCAAAAACCACGGCCTCACCTGCGTGGATCAGTTGCAGGCACTGCCGCTGACCAAACCGTTCTGCATCACCGCAGACACCCCCGTGCCCGTGCTTGTCGGCACGCTGATGCGAAGTGGCGTTAGCAAGGCGGTGGTCGTTGATGAACAGAAAAAACTGCTCGGCATGATCACCTTGTTCGATTTGCTCAAGGGTGCTCAGCCTGCTTAGAGGCACCACGCCACGCCAGAATCCCGCACAGCCCGAAACCAATCGCATTCAGTGTCCCGTGGATCATCCACATCTGTGGCATCGTCAGTGCGTAGTTTGGGATCAAATATCGCAGGCCAAAGCTGAGCGCCAGAAGCATCGCAATGAAGAGCGATGCGCCTGAAATCAAGAAGCCGAAGCGTGTCCAATTCGGATGCTTTTTTTCCAAGCCTCTCCGCATTTGTGACAGAGCGACGCCGAGCGCACCCATGACCAAAATCGTTACGCCAAATGGTTCTACGAACTTCAGCACCCCAAAGTGAGTGCAGGTGATTCCCACGGCCACCAGCGGCACGCCGAGCAGGATCGCGACACACGAAAATCGGGTCCAGCATCCTGGTTTCGCCTTCGCATTCAGCCCCGCCATCAGCGGCAGTGTGAATCCCGCATGATGGAAATGTGCCGCCGTGAGCAGCACGATGAGCGGATCGAAGCCCCAGGGCGTCCAGTTGGCACGATTTGCCACCAGCCATGCAGCACCGATGGCGGGGAAAACGCGCGCAGACAAAAGCGCCAATTCCGCAGAATTATCCAGCGTCTTTTTTCTGCAATTTCCGAGCGCTTCAAGTGCTGCCGCCGAACGAATCAGCAACCAAGGGATGATATAAACGACCGTATTTGCGATGAAGCTGACGGCAATCAAAAGAGCACATCCAAGTTCCACTCGGGGCCACCATGTTTGTTGCGATTCGCAATCCAACAAACGTCTCGATAATGGCATCAGGAGACATGCTGAAAGCAGCAATAACATCACGACCCAATAGCTGTCTGAAGGCAGTGATTTGAGCGCCCATAACTGCGCGACCCATG
This sequence comes from Prosthecobacter sp., assembly GCF_029946185.1. GTDB lineage: Bacteria > Verrucomicrobiota > Verrucomicrobiia > Verrucomicrobiales > Verrucomicrobiaceae > Prosthecobacter. Next base: position 21,290 of record NZ_JAQSEA010000155.1, on the reverse strand, counting down.
CCAGCGCTGCAACCAGCCACTCGTATTTGAACTTGTCCTCAGCCTTCACGGAATGGCCATCCTCCGCTGTGAATCCCGCACAAAACGGCACTGCCACCAACGCGCCAATGGGAAGCCGAGCCACGCCATCCAATGACGTGGATGTGAGAATGCACGTATAACATACCACACGCTGCCATCGGTCCTGCGCTCAATCACAAACTGCTCCTCACCGCATTCGGCGTGTTCAGGCAGGGTTCCATACACAAATCCATGAGTAGTCGCTGAATCGCAGCGACGCAGAATCCGGCAGGGGTTCACCCACCACAGGCCGCAGATGCGCGTCACCATCGCCACAATCTGCCCCACCTGCTGACCCTTGACTTCTAATCGACTGACCTCCGCCCAGGTCGGAAACATGCCCCACGCATCCAAGGCCCCGCAGGCCTTCAGATACACCTCCTCACCACTGCCCAGCCTCACCGCATGCTCGTCAGCGATGAATCCATCCGCCAGTGGCGGCGTGTAGCTCAGAGGTTCATCCCTCCATGACTTCAGCAATTCGCGCAGTCGCTCGGGCTCTGGTGATTTCAAACTAAGCATCGTGGGCAGCACGCTGCCATGGCCTGTCGGTTCAACGAAACGGAAAAGCATAAAAAGTGGGACCTCCCGTTTTCACAGCTTTCGAATCTTTTGCATCTTTCGCTACTTTCGGCCATCCATCCGCATGCCCCCACCCATCCGCGCCGTGATCTTCGACTTCGACGGCCTCATCGTTGACACTGAAAGCACCGGTTACCATACTTGGAGGGAAATCTATGACCAGCACGGCCATGAGCTTCCTCTGGAGCGCTACGCCCAGGCAATCGGCACCGACTTCATCACCGGCACCTACGACCCCAAGCGTGACCTCGAACAGCTCACGGGCCGGGAGTTTGACTGGGACGCCCTTGAGGTGCTGCGCAAGGCCCACGAAAATGAACTGCGCAAACATCTGCATCTGCTGCCCGGTGTCGCAGACCGCCTGCAGGAAGCCGCCGAACTCGGCATGCGCATCGCCATCGCCAGCAGCAGCCCGCGCGTATGGATCAACTCATGGATGGACCAGCTCGGTCTGCATGACCATTTTCATCACATCTCCACGGTCGATGACACCGGCAAGGTAAAGCCCGACCCAAGCCTCTTTCTCCACGCCGCCGAAAAGCTCGGCGTCGCCCCTCAGGAAGCCCTCATTTTCGAAGACTCCCTCAACGGCCTCCGTGCGGCCATGGCCGCTGGCATCCGCTGCATCGTCGCGCCGGGCCCCATGACCCGGCATCTGGATTTCACCGGCGCGTGGAAGCGTGTCGATTCACTCGCACAGGTTTCCTTGCGCGAACTGATAATCTAAGGCCCCGGCCTCCGTAGCGGTAAAACCAGTGGCATTCCACGCCAGCCGCTCCTTGGTATGCCCACGCCCAATCGTCATGACGCCGCTCCCGCTCGCCGACCGCTACGCACGTTTTCGCGACGCCGTTTTTTCCGGCGTGGCCGAGGCTCTCCCCGGTTTTGCCGAACCCATGACGGAAATGGAACTGCAGAGTCTGTGGTTCTCCGGTGCCTTTGGCAGTGAATTCACCACCACGGATGGCAAGAACGTGCGTATCGCAGATTTCGGTGTGTGGAATTCGGGCGCAGGTCCGGACTTCAACGGCTGCGCCATCGTGATCGGCGGACAAACCCTGCGGGGTGACATCGAGCTGGACCCCGATGCGCGCGACTGGGAACGGCACACGCATGGCGCGAACGAAAACTTCAACCGTGTGGTGCTGCATCTCTTCATGCATGCGCCGGAAGAGCGTTTCTACACACGCACGAGCGAGCACCGCGAAGTCCCTCAAGTGCTGCTGCACGCCGGCATGCTGCCGGAAGGCATCAAGCCCAAGCCCCACCTTGCCCAAGCACGACTGGGGCGTTGCGCCTTGCCTCTACGTGAAATGGATGCCACGCGGGTGCAGTCCATCATCGAATCCGCCGCGCAGCATCGTCTTGAACTCAAATCAAAACGTCTGCACCGCAGCGTGGCCGCGCAGGGTCGTGAGCAGGCGATTTATCAGGCACTGGCGCAGACGCTGGGCTATCGCAAGAACCAGCAGCCCTTCGCCATTCTCTCCCAGCGGCTGCCGTTGAAAAGAATCACCCAACTCGATCCCGCGAAGCGCGAGGCCTGGCTCTTCGGCGTCTCCGGTTTCCTCGAAAGCGTGCGCAGCGACGACACCGAACCCGCCACACGCTCCTACCTGCGTGAACTCTGGAGCGAATGGTGGAAGCTCCGGGGCGACGTGGGCCGCTGGCTGGATGAACGCCAGCTTCTGCGTTGGAAGCTCAACGCCATACGTCCCGGCAATCACCCCCAGCGCCGTCTCGGCGCACTCGCCGCGCTGCTGCGTTCCTGGTCTTCCATCGTCACGCCTTTGGCCGATGCCACACGCTGGAGCCAGGCCGCATGGCGTGACTCCCTTCTCGCTCTCACGCATGATTTCTGGGCCGTCCACTACACCCTGCTCGCGGAGGAGGCGAAGAAACCAGTCGCCTTGATCGGCGAGACGCGGGTGCAGGAGATGCTGGCCAACGTCGCCTACCCGCTGCTGGTGCCAGAGCGCACGCGCCTGTGGGCAGAGTACCTCGAACTCCCCGCCCTGCTCGACAATCAAAAAGTGCGCCGCGCTGTACTGCGCCTCTTTGGCGAGGACACCCGCGGCCATGACTTCACCCGGAAGCTGCACCAGCAGCAAGGCCTGCTGCAGATTTATGAGGACTTCTGCCTCGAAGATGACTCCGCCTGCGCGAACTGCCCCTTTCCGGAAAGATTGAAGGACTGGAGTTGAGCCAGACGTTTTGGGTTCCTAACCATGCGTCCGCTTCTCCTTCTCGCTCTTTCCTCATCGTTCGCTCTTGCCGAACAGCCTGACCCCGCTGTCATCACCGCGGCCATGAAGAAGGCGGTCACCTATGCGCATACGCACCTCGCGCGTGAGGGCGGTTATGCGAGCACCTGGGACAAAGAGGGCAAGATCGGCGAAGTCGAGCACGGCAAGTCCGCCACGATCACCTCCATCCAGCCGCACGGCACCACGACGATGGGGCTGGTCATGCTGAAGGCTTACCAAGCCACGGGTGACGACGTTTTCCTCAGCGCCGCGAAAGACGCCGCCCAATCGCTGCTCAAATCTCAGCTCGCCACCGGCGGCTGGGACAGCGACTTCGATTTCGATCCTGAGAAGATCAAAAAATACCACCTGCGCAGCGACCTCGAAGCCGGGGACAAGGAGCCCGGCAAACGCCGCAACAGCACCACCCTTGATGACAACAAGACCGAGTCCGCGTTGCTCTTTCTGCTGGAAATGACGCATGAACCCGCCTGCAAAGACGATGCCGAATTGAAGCGCTGCACCAAATTTGCCTTCGACTCCCTGCTCGCCGCCCAGGCACCCATTGGAGCCTGGCCTCAGCAGTTCACCGGCCCGGCAGATCCGACGGCACCCGTGCTCAAAGCGAGCTACCCCGCCGAATGGTCGCGCACCTTTCCTAAGGTGAAGTACACCAGCTTCTACACACTGAACGACGACAATCTGCAGCAGATCGCCAAGGTGCTGTTCCGCGCCTACGAACTCGAAAAGGATGAGCGCTATCTCTCCGCCCTGAAGAAACTCGGCGACTTCTTTCTCCTAGCACAGATGCCCGAGCCGCAGCCCGTGTGGGCGCAGCAGTATGATCGCGACATGCATCCCGTCTGGGCGCGCAAATTCGAGCCGCCATCCGTCACCGGCAATGAGAGCATCGGCGCCATGGAAGTGCTGCATCGGCTCTGGGTAATCACAGGTGATGACAAGTACCTCAAGCCAATTCCGTCCGCACTCGCCTGGTTCGAACGCTCCAAGCTGCCCGACGGCACCCACGCACGCTTCTATGAACTGCGCACCAACAAGCCCCTCTTCTTCGTCAAGGATACCTACGTACTGACCTATGACGACAGCAACATGCCAACGCATTATTCCTTCAAGACCAGCCAGCAGAGCAGCCTCGACCTCTTCAAAAAGCAGCTCGCCAAAGGTCGCGAAGAACTGCAGATCAACCATACCGGACCGCAGACGCCGAAGGATTGGGCCAGCCGTGCAAAAGCGGCAGCTTCAAAGGCCAGGAAAGCTGCTGAATCCCTCGACAGCGAAGGCCGCTGGCTCAAAGGCGACGAGATTGATGCCGGCGAATTCGTCAAGAACATGAATGCGATGACGCATTACGTCGAGGCACGCAAGAAGAGCGGGGAGTAGGCGCCGCCTATCGCTTAGCAACCACAAGCGAACTCATCACCAGACCGATGACCACGCCTGCGGTTCCGATCAGCCAAAAGTTCGTCGGTGTGTCGGCGATATCCGCCCGCACATACATGCTGAACAGACCGGTGAGCGCCGTGAGCGGCAGGAACAGCGCTGCCATCACATTTAGGCGGTGCGAGGTGTTCGCCATGATCTTCGCGCTTTGCGCCTGCGCCTCGGCCTGTTTCGCCACGGTGAAGTTCAGTCCAAACTGAGCGTCTTGCAGCAGCAGATCAGCGGTACGCTCCACACTCGCCGCCTGATCTCGCAGATTGATCACATCGCGGTCCGCTTTGACGAACTCGCGGGCCTGCTGCATGGCGCGATGCATGCTGCGCGAGCTGCGGAGCACCGGGGCGATGGCTTCCAGCACCTTGTGATACTCGACGGCGGTTTGTGCGGCGTGCTCCGCCTTGTCGAGTTCATCCAGCCGCGCCGCGTAGGCTGTCAGATGGTTTTGCAGCGCGAGACTGCCACCGTTTTCCGGACTGGATTTCCACGTCCCGTCTGGCAATCGCCAAAACAACGCGGGCCGCCGTTCGACATCATCGGGTCCGGGAAGCTGATGGAGAATGATGAGCAGGTGCTCTTCTTCATAGATCGCACGCTGTGTCCCTGCCTCACGCCCCACCCGGTTGCGGATGGCCTCCGGGATGGTGGCCCAAAGTTTCGGAATGATTTGGATGTCTGGTTTCATGATTGGGAATGTTTTTTTCAAACCCGTCACCATCTGAGCAGACCCCGCTCGTGGAGGCGATGACAAATATCGACCAGGATTTCAGGCTTAGGGAAGTCCCATTCTTGCCCCGCTGCGAATCACGGCCTAGCTTCCGTGCCCTCACATGAACGCCGTCCTCAGCCTCCTCAAAGAAAGCCGTCACCCCATGCGCATCGACCTTATCGGGGTCGCAGGGTCGGGAATGAGCGGGCTGGCGCTGCTGCTGCTGGGCCTGGGGCACAAGGTCAGCGGTTCGGACAAGGCGACGACCCTGGAGACAGAGCGCCTGCAAAAGCTCGGCCTCCAGTTCTTCCACGGCCACACCGAAAAAGAGGTCGAGGACTGCGACATGGTCATCTACTCCAGCGCCATCAAGCCGGGCAACGTGGCCTATGAAGCCGCCTTCAAGCAGGGCATCCCACTCGTCCGCCGTGCAGAAGCGCTCGCTGCCGTGATGGCGAACAAAAAGGGAGTGGTCGTCTGCGGCACACATGGCAAGACCACGACTTCTGCGCTCGCCGCGCACGTGCTGCGGCAGGGCGGCCTCAAGCCGAGCCACTATGTCGGCGCAGAAATTCCGATCCTGGGCTCCAACGCGCACTGGGATACCGAGGGCGAACTGTTTGTGGCCGAAGGCGATGAAAGCGACGGCACACTGGTGAATTTCCACCCTGAGCACGCCATCGTGCTGAACATCGAGCCCGAGCATCTGGATTTCTATGACGGCATCGAAGCCATCAAGGCCGTGTTCCGCCAGGTACTCAGCCAGACCCGCACCCACTGGGTGTATTGCGCCGAAGACCCGGTGGCCAGCGAAGTCTGCGCCGGGCCCCAAGGCGTGAGTTATGGCTGGAGCCGTGACCACGATTTCTCGGCGAACATCCTCTCGATGAAGCCGGATCATTCCGAGTTCGAGGTGTATCAAAAGGGCCAGTTGCTCGGCACCGCCACACTCGGCATTCCAGGCAAGCACAATGTCAGCAACGCGCTCGCTGCCATCGCTCTCGCCACCCGCTGCGGCGTCACATTTGAGGCCATCCAGCATGCGCTGCGTACGTTTCGGGGCGCGAAACGCCGGTTTGAAATCCGCCACAGTGGCGAGCGCTTCACTGTGGTGGACGATTACGGCCATCACCCGAGCGAAATCGCCGCAACACTCGCCACGGCGAAAGGCCTGAACGCGAAACGCATCGTCTGCCTCTTCCAGCCACATCGCTACAGCCGCACGCAGCTTTTGAAGAAGGAGTTTGGCGCGAGCTTTGGCGACGTGGAGGAGCTGTTCGTGACCGATGTGTATCCGGCGAGCGAAAAGCCACTGCCCGGCGTCAGTGGCGAAACGATCCTCGAAGAGGTGAAGCTGCAAAACGATCACACCAAAACCGGCAGCACGCCCACGATGCCGATTGCCCGCGACAAGGTGGGCAATGCGCTCCGCCCCGGCGATCTTCTCATCACGCTCGGCGCAGGCAACGTGCACGAGGTCGGCCGCTGCATCGCGCGCGACCTGCCCGTGCTCGAAAAACTCTGCGGCATCCTTGATGCCAACGGCGGCGGCGTGGCGCGGCTGTATGAGCCCATGTCCCGCCACACGACCTGGCTCATCGGCGGCCCCGCGCAGTACTGGATCGAGCCGCGCAATGAAGCCTCCTTCGCTAAAGTCGTGCGCTACCTGCGCTCGGCATCGATTCCGATTCGCGTCATCGGTCGCGGTTCCAATCTGCTGGTCAAAGACGGCGGCATCCGTGGTGCGGTGATTCACACCAAAGGCGATTTCGAAAATGTGACGGTGGATGGCGATCTGATCACCGCGGGAGCCGGAGCACGGCTCAAGAAAATCGCCAGCGCAGCCCGCAATGCAGGACTCGGTGGATTTGAATGGATGGAAGGCATTCCCGGCAATCTCGGCGGGGCCATCCGCATGAACGCCGGAGCGATGGGCTCCGAGACCTTCGATCAAATCGTCAGTGTCCGCTTCATCGACACGGACGGAAGCGTCAAAGAAAAACAGCTGGCCGAGATCACCCACCACTACCGCAGCGTGCCCGAGTTTGAAGAGCGCTACGTCGTGTCCGCCGTTTTCAAAGGCACCCCTGCCCCGCAGGTCGAAATCGACACCAAGCTCGCCGCCTCCCATCAAAAACGCCGCACCTCCCAGCCCGTCGGAGCCAGCGCCGGCTGCACTTTCAAGAATCCGGAAATCTGTGGTGCTGGCAAACTGATCGACGATCTCGCACTCAAAGGCCGTAACGTCGGCAAAGCCATCGTCAGCGATGTCCACGCCAACTTCATCGTCAACCAAGGCGGCGCCACGGCCCGCGAAGTCCTCGACCTCGTGGCCCAGATCAAAGAGTCCGCCCAGCAGGAACGCGGCGTGACCCTGGAGATGGAAGTGAAAGTCATCGGCGAAGACCAACCGCTGCCGCTGTGACAAACCTCTGACAACTCAGCGCGCTTTTTCAGTGTCCAACTCTGGAGAACAGGTGTTCAGTTTCCACTTATTCCGTCTTCAGGCGGACTTTTGGCATGCAAAAATTCGCTCTCATTCTCTTTCTCCTCGGCCTGTTTGTGACCGGATTGCTCGGCACAGAAACACGATTGCTTTTCTTCTGGCCGGGGTGCTTCCTGCTTGGACTGGCAGGCTTGGTGGCCGTGTTGCGCTGGAAGCTTCGCGTGAGCTTTCAGCCAAGTGACGGGTGTTTGCTCACAGTTCTGATGCTGGCAGGTTATGTGGGCTGGCGCGCATGGGCCTCCCCCGTGGAGGTGTATGCACGTGAGGACGCCGCCGTTCTTCTGGCGGGTTTCGTGGCCTATTTATTGACCGTGACGGCCGTCAGTGATTCCAAATGGCGGCTGGGCATCCTATGTGTGCTGCTCGTGCTGGTGGCGGGAAATCTCAGCGCCGGCTGGCTAAATTTCAATGGCCGCTGGGATTTCCACTTGGTGCCGGGCTTCTCGCGTTCCTTCCCCCCTGGACGCATCGGCGGCTTTTTCAACAACCCCAATCATCTCGCCGCGTTTTTGTCCTTTACGGCCTTCCTGTCGGCAGGCGTGATGCTGTTTGCGCGCATTCACATCGCCTCACGGCTGCTGCTGGGTTTTGGCATTTTATCGATGCTCGCAGGCGTGGCTCTCACAGCCAGCCGGGCGGCAATGCTGGGTTTTGCCGTCGGTGGCTTGGTGTTTGTGCTGCTGACGCTCTGGGTCGTATGGAGCACGAAGCGGCCGCTGTTCAAATGGCTGGTCATCGCCCTGCTGCTAGTGGGTGGCGCTGCGGGCGGCGCAATCTACAAGGTGAATGAAGAATCCATGCTCAGGCGGCAGTTGACGAGCCCGCTGGGCGAGGACATGCGCGTGAACATCTGGCGCTCCGCGCTGGCACAGCACGCGGATTCTCCATGGATCGGCGTGGGTTCACGCATGTTTTACGAAGGCAGCATCACGCATCGGGACCCGGCGTCTTCGCCCTACATGGGAGATGCGCTCTTCGCCCACAACGAATACCTGCAGACGATGGCGGATTACGGCTGGGCGGGGCTGGCGCTGGTGCTGCTGGTGCTGCTGGCACACCTGCTGAACGGCCTGCGTTTCCTGCGCTGGTTCATCACAGAGAAATTTCCAGCCACCGGCATGCTCAGCAGCAATGCGCTAGCGCTCACGCTCGGCGGCATCGCCGCACTGCTGGCCACGCTGGTGCAGGCGGCATTTGAATTTCAGGGACACATCCCGATCACGGCGGTCGTCGGCGCCATCCTCCTCGGCCTGCTCGCCAATCCGGGCATCGAGAGCGAAGTTTTCAAAGCCCGCCGCATCTGGGGGCTGCGCTTCCTCATGAAAATTGCCATGCTGGCAGCATCCATCGCGTTGCTGGGTGCCGCTGCGATCTTTGGCACGGCAGATGGTTATGCCGCCTATGCACGGCTCGAAAACAGCCGTGGTGAAACCGGGAAAGCCCTGGGTCATTTCGCACGCGCCACGCTCATAGACCCACGCAACGCCGCCCTGGCCTATCAGCACGGACTGGCTTTGATGGACTCGATCAAGCAGGACATGACCAAAGATGCCTACCTCCGCACGGTGGACGCCTCGATGAAAGAACTCACCCGCGCGACGGCCCTAAATCCCTACAATTACCTTTACCAGCTCGCGCTGGCGGATGCCCTGGATGCCGCCGGCAAAAATGACGCCGCGTTTCAGGCCATCCAACGGGCCCTCGCCCTCGCCCCGCTCTACGAAGAGCCCCGCTTGGCCCTGGGCATGCACTATCACCGCCTCAAACGCTACCAGGAGGCTGAATTTGCCTACCTCTGGGCCGGAAAGGCCCACGTCAAGAACCCTGAAGGCACCGCCAACTGGCTGGAAACCTACCGCGAACTCCTGCGCCAAACCACCCTGGAGGCCGATCAGGCACGGACCGCCCTGATCCAGCAGCAAGGCCGCTGAGATGTGCATTTGCCCTCGCGCCGAATTCCGCTACTGTCTCGCCCCTCATGGCACTCGCAAAAATCACCCAAGTTACCGGCTGCGGCGTTTACGTTCCTGGCTCGGACATCGACACTGACCGCATCATTCCGGCACGCTTCATGAAATGCGTGACGTTTGACGGACTCGGCGAATTCGCCTTCTACGACGTGCGTTTCGACAAGGACGACAAGCCCACCGGCCATCCGCTTGATGATCCACGCTTCAAAGGCGCCAACATCCTGCTCTCCGGCACCAATTTCGGCTGCGGCAGCTCCCGTGAGCACGCCCCACAGGCTTTGTATCGTTTCGGCATCCGAGCCGTGATCGCCGAGAGCTTCGCCGAAATCTTTTTCGGCAACTGCACCACGCTGGGCATCCCCTGCGTGTGTGCAAGCGCTGCGGACATCCGCGTGCTGGCCAACGAGATCGAGCGCAACCCAAAGCTCGAAGTCACCATCGACGTCGCCTCCGGCAAGGTGTTCTTTGAAGACCAGGAATTCTCCGTCACCCTGCCAGGCACTGCGCACGAAGCGCTGACCACCGGCAAGTGGGACCCGATCGCCGAACTCCTTGAAAACAAGGACGCCGTGCATGCCCGCATCACGGCGCTGGGATTTGCCTGAGCCTGTCCCCTACCGCTTCACGCATGGCCGCCTTTGAAACAGTCGCGACGGACAGTTCATCGCTGATCAGCCGTAATCCCTCGTCTCTGCGTCCTTCCACCTCGCCGGACACGATTCATGTGATCGGGCATCGCAATCCCGACACGGATGCGATCTGTTCCGCCATCGGCTATGCGGCATTTTTGCGCGATGTCCGTGGGATGAAGGCCGAAGCCGCCTGCTGTGGCGAACTCAGCGTGCGCACCAACTGGGTGCTGCAAACCGCGGGTGTTCCCGGTCCCAAGCTGCTGCTGGATGTACGGCCCACGGCTGCCTCCATCTGCCGGCGTGAGGTGTTTACCGCCAGCCCGCACCAGACTTTCCTCTCGGTGTACCGGATGATGATGGACCACAATTTCCGCAGCATTCCCATCGTCGATAACGAAGGACGCCTGCTCGGCATGCCGGCCATTCAGGAGCTCGGGCAGCTCTTTCTGCCGGCACAGACAAATGAAAAAACGGACAAGGCCAATCGTGAAGTCCGCAGCAGCCTGCTCAATATCGTGAATGCACTGGATGGCATCGTGGGCGGCGGCGCTCCTGATCTCGAAACGATTCAGGATTTCGTGCTCGTCGTCGCTGCATCCAGTTTGGAAACCACGCGCAAACGTGCCCAGCAGTTTCCCACAAACCTTTTGGTGATGATCACGGGCGACCGCCCGGAAATTCACGAACTGGCAGTCGAGATGAATGCCCGCTGCCTCATCATCACCGGCAAATTCAAAGCGGCCTCCAGCATCCTGACACGCGCGGCGCAGCAGGGTGTTGCCATCATTTATTCGCCCTACGACACCGCCAGCACCTCGCAGCTGCTGCGTTTCTCGCGTCCCATCGGCGAGGCGCTGTCACACGAGTTCATTTCCTTCGGTTCACGCACCCCCCTCCGTGAGATCGTCCCGGCAGCGCAGCATTCCAGTCAGCCTCTCTTTCCTGTGGTCGATGAGGAAACGCGGAAGCTCCTGGGCGTCTTTTCCAAGTCGGATCTCCTCGACCTGCCGCGCATGAAGCTCGTGCTGGTGGACCACAACGAATTCGCTCAGGCCGTCGCTGGTGCTGATGAGGCTGAAATCATCGAGGTCATCGATCACCACCGTCTCAGCGGCAATCTGCGCACCAAGGAGCCGATTCGTTTCATCAACGAACCCGTGGGCAGCACCTCGACCATCGTGGGCATCATGTACCGCATGCGCAATGCCGCGCCGGACAAGTCCACGGCCATCTGCCTCTGCGCCGGCATCATCTCCGACACGCTGCACCTCACCAGCCCCACCACGACAGACACGGACAGGGATATCCTCAAATGGCTCAGCGGCATCGGCGGCATCGACAGCTCGCAGTTCGTCAAAGACTTCTTCGCCGCCGGCTCCATGCTGCGCGAGCAGACGCCTGAGCGCGCGCTGGAAAGCGACCGCAAGGTCTTCGAAGAAAACGGCTGGCACATCAGCATTTCCCAGATCGAAGAACTCGGCCTCGACGAATTCTGGAAGCGCGAAGTGGATCTTCAGGGCGCACTGCAATCCCTGCTGACGAAGCACAATCTGCACTTTGCCTGTCTGATGGTCACCGACATCACACGCCATCACAGCGTGCTGCTGGTCGCGGGAGATCAGCGCGTCATCGACTCCATCGACTACCCTCAGGCGAATGAGCATGTCTATGACATGGCAGGCGTTGTGAGCCGGAAGAAGCAGCTCTTCCCGTATATGAGCCACGTCGTGACGAAGCTGGCGGCGCCTTGATGAGCCTCACGATTCTTTGAAGCTGCCGGTTTGCAGGAAGCGATGCACCGCACGGAAAACCGCAGGCTGGAGGATGATGGTGGCGTGATTGGTCGGTAGCAGAGTGTAGTCGGCCTCGCCTTCGGCATGGGAGCTGGCGATGGTGACGACACCATCGGACTCGGCACCAAGCAGACGCCGGAAAACCGGCAGCGTATCCTTGTTTCCCATGATCACACCCGTCTCCGGTGGCAGCGGACCCAGCGTGTTCGGCGTGCTGCCAGCATCCGTGCCGAGCTCTGCTGAAACCGGCCCTCGCAGCCAGCGCACCCAGCGCCACTGGCCCAGTTCATCAATGATCTGGCTGCCCTGATTCGGCGGTGCCAGGAGCACCGCACGCCCCAGCGGAAACGCGGGGTCACGCTGCGCCGCCCAAGCACGAAACACGATGCCACCCAGCGAATGGGTGACGAAATGCACCTGCGAATCCGCCGCAATTTCCAGCCGTTCCAGTGCTGGATTAAGGTGCTTCTGCACTGCGTCTGCAATCGAAACACGATGCGACGGATAGCCAATGCTCTTCACCCGATAACCACAAACCTTCAGCCACAGCCCCACCACCCACATGCTGCGCCGTGTGCGCCCGAGTCCGTGGATGAGGACGACAGTGGGGATGGGAGAACTCGATTGGCTGGCATTCATGGCATTCGACTGCGGAGTTCATTCCACAATTCATCCGGATTACTATGCATGTCAGCCTCGGCGGCCCGCGTCCAGGCAATCTCTGGTTTCATGCACAAGAGGCGAGAACGCGAGCTTTGACATCGCTCCAAGGCGACACGCGGTCTGGGTGCTGCTGATATTCCTGCCAACGCTGTTCAACGAATTCGGCCAACGCAGGGTTGTCATCCGGCGTGTCGGCCATGAGAGACCTCTTGTCCTCGTCGGGCAATAGCGCGACTCCTGGAAAACGTTCGACGATCATGACGCGAGATTACGACGACGGATTCCCTGAGTCAACGCAGGAGGAGATGCCAGATTTTTTGCACAGTATAGTTGAAATCGGACTCGTTGCGCCGCAACCGAACTGCTTCAATGATTAAACAAGAAGGCTGGTGAGTTGATCAAAGCCCATGCCAGATCCTGCGCAGCCGTCAGGCGCTTGTTGCCGAGCTGGGTCTGGCTCAGACCGGCGTCACGCCGAAGCTGTACCAGTTTGGGATCAAGCGGGATCGCCTTCTGACTGTCAGTGTGCTTGGTTTCAAGCGCCACGAGTTGCGCATCCACCGGCAGTGGTCTGCGTGCATTTGCGAGAACCTTCTTCTGTGTCTGGTAGTCTTTGAACTGGTTGAGGAAGTGCTGGGTGAGCACTGCATTTTGCTCAGGCGTGCGTTTTGGAGCCTTCAGCGCGGCGGCGACGGCGGAGGGAACACCGAAGCGAACCGCGGGGCTGGTGGTGACCCACAAACGGAAGCGACCGGGGTTGTACTTCCCGTTCTGGAAGTTGGAGGTCATCACGATGGTGAACTGCGAACCGCCTTCATGCGCAATGGGCTTCATGAATTCAAAGGTCGCCTCATGACGGAAGCCGCCCTGCGGACTGACGGCCCAGCCACGGTCACGATTGCCCTTTTTGAGAGCTTCGGTGACGGCAAACTTATCCTGCTCGAAGTCGGCTTTCGGATTTTTCAGCACCTGCGCTTCGCCACCGCGTTTGCTGCGCTTGGCATCCATCGGATCCGTGCTGACAGTGAATTCACCGAGGACGAAGTTCCCATCAGTAGCCAGGCCTGGACCATTGCTGGGCAGACGATCATCGGGGATCATCTCCAGCTTGATCGCCGTGATGTTGGAGAGTGTCGTTTTGCCAATGAGCATGTAGTTTCCGGTGGTCTCACGGCCTGCGGGCATGGCCGTGGCAAAGAGGCTGCCATCAGGCTGAAGCTCGAGTTTTTCGACACCCCCGGCGCGTTGTACTTTGAGGCTATCAAACGGCTGCCATTCCGTGGTGAGATCGAGATAATTTTCCCACGCAGGCTGGTTGGCCGCAGCGGTGCCCTGAACGGTCTTCACCTTGGCTTCCGCAGCAGTGATGGCCGCTTTGCGTGCAGCTTCCTTTTTGGCAATTTCGGGAGCCATCTTGACCTTGTAAGCTTCGAGTTCCTTCTTCGCGGCATCAATACCAGCAAGGCGCTCCTGCTCGGCTTTATCGATCAACGGCTTCTGTTCCGCCTCCTTGGCCTGAAGGACAGCGGCGAGCTGTTTGTTCTCAGGATCGAGCTCCCTCATGGAGGCCAGGGCGGCGTCGATTTCCTTCTCGTTCGCATGGCTGTTGAGGATGCGCAGGAAGATGGCATCGACGAGTTGGCGGTCGTCTTTGATCTCACTGGTCAGCTTGGCAATGGCGTTGCCGGGATCGCTGATGGCATCGCCCACAGTCGGGCCGCTCATGAGGGCCATGACTGGACCGAGGTTGACCTCATTGCTGCGCTCGCACTCGCACACGGATTCACGGGCGGGTTTGCCGAAGTTGGCGAGGAAGCCATCCTGCAGTTTGACCTGACCGTCAGCCAAAGCGGCGGCGCGGGTGCCCTTGGGCATGCCGGGGATGTTCGGCATGCTGCCCGTGACGGCAAAGACGGAGTCAAACAGCACTTCAGCCGGCAGGCGGCGGGCCTTGGCGTGGCTGTAGTTGGTCTTGTCGTCTTCGTTCCATTTGTTGGTGGCGAGGCTCAGGTTGTAGGTGCGGCTGTTGGCGATGATCTTCATCAGGTGCCTCACATTGAAGCCGCTCTGGATGAATTCGTTGGTCAGGTATTGCAGCAGTTCGGGATTGCTCGGCGGATTGCCGGCGCGGATGTCATCCAGCGGTTCGATGACGCCGGTGCCGGTGAGGTAGCCCCAGACGCGGTTGGCGTAGCTCATGGCGAAGTAGTCGTTCTGCGGGCTCGTCATCCAGGTGGCAAACTGCTCACGCCGGCTGCTTGCCGTCTTGCTCACAAGTTCATTCTCATACGGCACCTGCGGCGCGACGGGCTTGTTGGTGCGCAGGTGCAGCACGTCTCCCTCTTTTTTGTCGGAGACGATCTCGAACAACGGCTTAGCGCCTTCAACAGCACTGCCGCCGATGGTCTGGCCCTTGGCAGCAGGATCACCCTTGAGATCAATCTGCGCGAAGTAAGACGCGGTCTCATAGTACTGATCCATCGTCCAGCGCTCGAAAGGATGGTCGTGGCACTTGTTGCAGTTGAAGCGCGTCGCCAGGAACAGGTGCGTGGTGTTTTCGCTGATGTCTTCGGCGGTGCGCACCGTCTTGAAGTAAGCCGCGGGCGGATTGTCCTTGTTCGAACCTGTGGCGGTGATGATGCGATACGCAAAACGGTCATACGGCGTGTTGTCTGCCACCTGCTGCTTGATCCAGGTGCGCAGACCGCCGGCACCCTCAGCACCGAGGAACTTCGCGTTCACCTGCAACATGTCGGCCCATTTGTTGGCCCAATGCTCGACAAAATCAGGATTGCCGATGAGCTTGTCCACCACCTCGCTGCGCTTGGTGCGGGTGTCACGCTTGTCAGCCATGAATGCGATGACTTCTTCAGGCTTTGGCGGCAGGCCGGTGAGATCGAGATGAATGCGGCGGAAGAATTCCTCATCCTTGCACAGGCCACTCGGCTCGATCTTCATGCGCTGCCATTTTTGCGCCACGAGTTCGTCGATCTTGTTCCACTTCTCCGGCTCTTTCCAGGCGAAGCCCGTGCGGTCGCCCATCACGGTGATGGTAGTGGCGGCATAAGCACCTTCAAAGCGGGCAAGGATCGGTGCCTCACCACGACGCAGGCTGGTCATGAGGCCCTTCTTGTCCGCTTCGATGACATCGCCATTGCCGCTGTCGAGGAAGGACTCAGCGGTGACATCTTTGACATAGCCATCCGCATAACGCGCGATAACACGAAGCTGCTGGCGACCACCGACACGCTCAATGACCGGATTCTTCGGCGACAACTCAATGCTGGTGACGCGCGGCGTCTTCATGTCCAGCTTCGCACCTTGGCCGATCCACGCTTTGAGCGACTCGTAGTAAAGCTCACCTGGCACCGTAAGCTGACCGCCTTCATGCGGCACGCTGCCGCTGGCCTTCAGCAGCATGAGCGAATGTTCTGGTGAGGCAACGTTCGCACGCCGGCTGGAGAGATCATCTGCAAAAGCGAGCACATCGTAAACGGGATCATAACCACGCAGCGAAAGCTTGAAGCCAGCCTTGCCTTCCTTCGCGCCGTGGCAGGTGCCTTGATTGCAACCCAGCTTCGACATAATCGGCATCACATCGCGCACGTAGTCGGGGTGGAGAGATGCATTCATGCCGCTCACGTTCACCGGGATGTGGGCAGTCTTGCCGAGGAAAGAGATTTTGACGCTGGTAGCACCATCCTTGCCCGGGCGCACCATGCCACGGGCGTTCACGGCCACGACATCGATATTTGCAGCGGTGACCTTGGCCATGCGTGTGACATCAGCGCGAGTGCCGTCGCTCATGCGAGCGGTAACGAGAAGCTGCGCGTACTCGGTGGGCTTGCCGATCTTGATCGTGGTCGGTTCGACGTCGATGGAGGCAACCGTCGGCCCAGTGTGCAAAGTTTCGATCTTGTGATCCTTCTCGATCACCACACGCACGCTGTCGTCCACGAGAACGTCCGAAGCCGCGAGGGTTTTTTCCATCACCAGCGGCACCGAGACAAATTCCTTGGCGATGGCACCGTTGGCAGCATCGATGAGACGGATCTGCCCGTCCTGACCTGCCACGGCAACGGTTTTGCCATCGGGACTGAAGGTCACGCTGAAGATGCCGCAGGGAATTGCCGTGCTGCTGAGCTGCTTCACGCCTTGGACAACCCAGTCATCCAGCTCCTTGCCCTTGCCGTTCACCGTTTCCACCAGCTTCTTAACGCTTTCGGGCATGGTGCTGTCGTAATCGCTGGCGTAGATGTTCACCGTCCCTGTTCCTTCAAACGAGGTACCAGCAGCGATGCGCTTGCCATCCGGCGCGAAATCGACGCCAAAAATGCGGCCCTCCATGCCGGGGAATTTGCGAATGAGATTCGCATTGTCACCAATGACGCGCTTCGTCATGCGTTCCATGCGATAGATCGCAGGCACGCCATCCGTGCCACCAATGAGCACTTCATTGCGCAGCGGATGCCGCGCCAGCACCTGCACACCGCCTTTGAGTGCACCGGGAGTGATGGAGGTGACGTTATCCACAAAGCGCTGCGTGGTGACCTCAGTGAGCTTCACGCTCATGTCACGACCGCAGGAGACGATGTTCTTGCCGTCCACACCCCACACGGTGTCGAGCACCCAGTCACTGTGCCCACCCATGAAGAGCGTTTCCTTGCCAGTGGCCACATCGATGGCGCGCACCGCATTGTCACCGCAGCCGAAAGCGAGGAATTTGCCATCCGGCGACCAGCTTGCGCCATACAGCGTGTCAAAAGTCAGCGACTTGGAGAGTTCGAGTTTCTTCGCCGCCACGTCCCAGATTTGAATTTCACCCATCCGCGCCGGGCTGCCGCCGGTAAGCGCGATCTTCTTCCCATCCGGAGACCAGGCCAGCTTCTGAATGCGCTCCGCCAGACCGACGAGACGCGCCACGATGCCGCTGCCGTCAGCCTTATGAATCAAGACCTCATGATAACCCGCCACCGCGATCATGCTACCATCCGGCGAATAATCGATGGATGTGATGGCCGGAGCCTTCACATAGACAGGGGGGTGCGCCATGTCGTACTGCACCTTGGCTGATGGCGGCGTGTCATCGTTCGCACCTTCAGCGATCCAGCGTTCAATCAGGACGATCTGCGTCTCATGCAGCGGGTCGGCCTTCTGTGGCATCTCTACCTTGCCCTTTTCGTCGGGTTTGATCAGCTTCAGCAAATTGGACTCCGCCGGT
This sequence comes from Prosthecobacter sp., assembly GCF_029946185.1. Taxonomy (GTDB): domain Bacteria; phylum Verrucomicrobiota; class Verrucomicrobiia; order Verrucomicrobiales; family Verrucomicrobiaceae; genus Prosthecobacter. The sequence goes on along the minus strand of NZ_JAQSEA010000155.1, from coordinate 3,450 downwards.
TTGCCCGCCACCACCGCATGGCCTTCCTCGCCCCCTTTGAGCAGCGCCACGAACTCCGTCATGATGTACTCGCCCTTCTTCTTCGCGGGCTGATGGCAGCCATTGCACTGCGCCTGGAAAATCGGGCGGATGTGCTTATAGAATGAGATCGGCTTGTTCGGGTCAATGCCCTCCTCCTTCTTCGGCGGTGCAGCATGCACAGCGGCGGCGGCGGCGAGGAAGAGTACAGCAATGAGGAGACGTGTCTTCATGGGGTTGGCGTTGGGCGTTTTGACAATAAGAGCAGCACGCGGAAACGCCTCCCAAGGTGCATGTCTTGCGCGCCCCGGCCCCGAGGGCGGGATCGTCCATGCCCATAGCGGAGTTCGACGGGCAGTTGCCTCGCCGTGAACTCTCCCCATGATGGGCGGCTCATGCCCGACCTCCTCTCCTCCAGCCTTTACCGCGAAGTGCGCGATCCCGCGTTCTTCCGCTTGCTGGCGGGCAAAAATGCCCCGACGTATGTCGATGTCCTGGATGCGCTGGATCGCGAGTGCACCGAACAGCCGGACGGCCTGGAGCGCGAGGACGCCATTGAAATCATTGCCGAAGTGCTCGCCAAGCATCCGGAATTCCAACCCGAAGGAGACGAATTTCACGCCGAGGGCGAGCAAATCGCAGGAGCCCTTCCTCCGCGTGAAACCTCGCGCCGGGTGCTCGATCATCTCTCCCGCTGCCGCTGGCTGGAAGAACCACCACGCAAGGACTGGCGGCGACGGCTCTATTTCGATGCGCATGGCTCCACGCTGATCGCCGCCCTGCGGCAGATCGCCCACCCGGAAGCGGCCGTTTTCACAGACAAGCTCACCGCCGTCTGCGCCATGCTGGCAAACGAACCAGAACTAATCGAGCGTCCGCTGCAAACCGTGGACGTGTGTCTGGCAAACACCCGCCAGGGCCTCGGCGAACTGCGCACCATGCAGAAATCCGTGCAGCGCCTCACGCGTCGGCAGTTGGAGGAAAACACGCTCAGAGGCAATCTCGCGCTAGTGTTTGAAGACTACGCCGAGCAGATCGCCCACGGCGCCTATGCCGAGCTCATCCGCGCCCGCCTGCCCGCCCTCCTACCCGAGGCCGTGAGACGCATCGGCGAACGCTTGCAGGATGACTCGACCGCTATGGCGGAGATGCAGACAGAACTTCTGCGCCGCGAGTCCACCCTCAGCGCCGAAACAGCCCGCGCCCGCGTGCGCCAGCGTTTGGATGAACTCGCTCACCTGCTCGAACTCGTCCAGCCGATGGCGGACGAAATCGACAGGCGCACCGCCGACTTCACCCGTCGTTCGCTCTCACGTTTCCGCTATCTCCAAGATGTCACCGGCGAGCGCCGCAGCGAGGTCAGGGACTTCTTCATGAAAGCGAATGACATGCTCGCCGGAAAGCGCCTTTCCAGTGCGTGGGAACTGCCGGAACTTCCAGCACTCCGCCTGCCCGAAACCCGCATGCCCGCAGGACTCGACAGCCTTTATGCACCGGTAACCCGCCGCGTCGCGGGCGAGCAGGCCGCTCTGGATGACGAGGTCACCGATGCCGAGCGCGACGAAGGCCTGCGCGGCATGGAGCGCGCCCTGCGTGACTCACTTTCCGTGCGGCGTGCGAATGAATTTGTGAAGCGCCTGCCCGGTGAAAAAGGCGCGCGTATCTCCAGCGCCGATCTCCCCGTCGCCTCCGAGGCAGACCTCACCGAACTCATCGCCCTCATGCTCCATGCGGAGTCGAATGAAGCCGCCTATAAGCTGGAATCCACCCGCAGCCGCGCTGACGTGCGTGAGATCGCGCTTGATCCCCTTCCCGGTGCCCGCGTGGAGCATTTTGACCTCATCAAGAAATGACCGAAGCCGACCCCAACATCAATGAAGCGCCCGCGCCGGAGCCGTTGCTCCGGTTGCAGGATCAGGATCGCGCGCGTCTAGCCGAGGCGCTGCAGGAGTTGCTCGCGCATGGCTCCCTGCTTGGTCTGGAGAGCGGCCAAAGCGCTCTTTACAATTGGTGCCGGCAAAATTTCGAATGGTTGCGTGAAACCGCCGCCCTTGCCGGCCTTGATGTGGCCCTGCTGCATGAAGAACGCATGGTGCAGGCCATTCCGCGTGTCAGTTCGATGGTTCTGCATCTGCGGCAAGACGCGACGCTGATCTGGCTGGCGCTATGGTACGCCGGAGATGTGCGCTGGCGTGATGAGGGAGAAACGCAGGCATTCCTGACCGTGGCGGAGTTGAACGCACTGCTCAAAGACCAGCTCCTCTCAGATGCCATCGGCCAGATTTCCCGTGGTCGCCTGCGCGAGATCCTGCGTCAGGCCGCTCGTTTCAATCTCATCCGCTTTCAGCCAGCAGAGCCCTTCGAAGACTCCGGCATCGAAGTCCTCCCCGCCATCCGCCGCGTCGTACCATTCCGTGAACTGGCCGAGTGGACGGAAACCGCAAACGCCTTCAGCCGTGGTGAAGCCGTCGTTTCCAGCACCGAAGAGGAGGTGGAGGCATGAGCACCAAAAGCCGCGCCATTCGCCTCTCCCGCCTGCATGCCATCAACTGGTATGGCTATCAGGACACGCTCCCCGTGCAGGGAAATCTCGTGCTCGCCGGTGTCACCGGCTCGGGGAAATCCATCCTCATGGACATGCTCATGCTGGTGCTCGTCGGGCCGGAAAAAGCACGCCATCACTTCAACCGCAGCGCCACCGGCGCGCAGTCAGACCGCACCCTGAAGGGCTACTGCCTGCTCGACACGAAGCAGCAGTCCGAAAGCGGCCAGCCCCAGTTTTACCATGACAAAGGCGTGACTACCTACGTCGCGGCGGAGTTCGTCTGGCCGGATGGCAAGCGCATCGAGACCTGGGGCCTGCGTGTCGAATTTCGCAACACAGCGGAGAACGACGGCCACATCACGCCTTTCTTCTGCCAGGGAGCCTTGGAAAAGAGCGATTTCATCCAAACCTCTGCCGAAGATGGCAAGCGCCGCACGCTGGACATCCTCGGCTTCCGCCAGCTCGTCGAGAGCCGGAACGGGCGAGTGTTTACCTCCTCACGCGAATACCTGCGCGACATGAGCAACAGCGCTCATCTCAACTTCAATCGCGAGGTTCTTGACCGCCTGCTGCCGAGCGCGATGTCGTTCACCAATCTGAAGAGCTTCGACGACTTTTGCCGCCGCTTCGTCCTCCCGGGCGAAGCCGTGCCGGTGGATGACGTCGTGGCGAGCTATCGCGATTTTGAATCCTACGAGAACGAGCTGCGCCAGTTGCGCGGGCAGCTCACTCGGCTGCAAACCATCCGCCAGCATTCCGAAACACGCGTCGCTGCGCAACGTGACCGCGATGTGGCCCGGTTTCTAGCCGTTGAGCTGAATCACGAGCACGTGCAGAATCAGGTCTCCAGCATGGAGAAACGCCTCATGGAACTGCGTGAAAGCTTC
>NZ_JAQSEA010000154.1 GCF_029946185.1 Prosthecobacter sp. | reverse complement strand
TGGCTTGTCTCTGCGGCCGTCCATTCTCTGCGGTTCATTGGGGCTTCATCCATGCGCGCGGCTTCGAGGAGCAGAACTCAACCGCAGAGGTTGGACGGGCGCAGAGGTCTGAGTTTTGAATTCAGGCGGTTTGTCTCTGCGGTCGTCCATTCTCTGCGGTTTATTCAGTCTTAGTTGATGGAGGTGGCTTTGGGGGAAATCATGAGGGGAGGTGAACCGCAGTGGCTGGACGGTCGCAGAGGTCTGTGTGTGTCTGCGATTGTGACATGGACGTGAGTGTCTGACAAAGACGGTGGTGGATGCAGCCTTTGCCGAAATGGATTTCCGCAGCATCTCTTCCTGCCAGGTCTCTTTGGCGCTTGCTGCCGTGCAGTTCCAGGGCTGGCAGGATGCGCTGTGTGCGTTCATGATTTCGGATCTGCTGTGTGCGCAGGCGGTCCCAAAGGTGCAGCGGCGCGGCAGGATCGAGCACGAGAACGAGGACGAGAATGATTCCCCTTCGACGACGCGCTTGACCTCTTGACCTCTTGACCTCTTGACCCCTCAGCCACCTACGCCGCCACCATCTCCTCACGCAGCTTCCAGCGCTGTTCGTGGTTGAGCAGGGTGCGGAAGAAATCTTCCTCTTTTTTTGGCTCCAGTCCGGTTTCGACGGGCAGGCTGAATTCGAGTTCCAGTCCGCGTGGCTCAAGATGGCGTGCCTCGGCGGTGCCGCCGTGCAGGTGCATGGTGACGTAACAGGCCATCATGTTCACCCCAAAATCATCCGGCTTGCGGCTGCGGGTGTAGAAGGGGTCAAACAGATTCACCGGCTTGTCCGCCCCCTGCCAGAGCCCGGTGTCACGCACATACATGACCAGATGCGACTGACCTTTCGCATCCTGCCTGACTTGCGCGCTGATGTGAATGCTGTCCCCAGGACTGAGATGCGTGAGCTCCTCCATGAAGATCAAGCGCCACATCAGGCGGAAGCGCGTGCCGTGCACCAAAACCGGCGGCAGGCTCGGATCAATGGCGACTTCGATCTTCAGATTCTTTTCCTTCATCTGCTCGGCGAACATTTCGACCATCTCTTTGATCACGGCACCGAGATGGCATTCGTCCGTGCGCTCCAGACGCTTGGAGTGCGAGGCCTCGGCCAGCTTCGCCAGCATGGACTGGATGCGTTCGAGCTGTGACTGCGCCTGATTTTGCACATCAATCCAGAAAGAGGGATCGCGTGGATGTGCCCCGCCAATTTCCTCCATCAGTTTCATGGGCGCGAGATCAATGAAGGCACGCACGACGGTGAGGGCATTGCGCAGATGATGGTTCAAACCTTCCGCAAGAATGCCGAGGCCGGAAACTTTGTCTGCGGAGAGCATGTTGCGCACGGACTCCGCCTTTTCTACCAGGAGATGCTCGCGCTCAATGAGGGCGTGGTAGTAGTCCAGACCTTGCTTGAGCACGACGCCGAGTTCATCCGGGTCCCAGGGCTTGTGCAGGTAGCGGAAGCAGCGCCCGGAGTTCACCGCATCCACGGCGGCCTGATAATCGGTGTAGGCTGTGACGAGGATGCGAACGAGATTGGGGTTGAGCTTGCGGGCATGCTCCATCAACTCAATACCGCTGGGCCCTGGCATGCGCTGGTCCGTGAGCAGCAGGCCGATCTGCGGCCCGTAATTTTGCAGGATGCGGTAGCCGTCCATCGCATTGTTGGCGACGTGGATGGTGTACTCATCGCCGAAGATTTCCTTGAAGTAATGCAGCGCCTTCTCTTCGTCATCGACGTAGAGGATGTGATAAGGCGATAGCAGCGGGCTTGGCATCAGCTTCAGATGTGCGCAGGTTTCTTCAGGCTCAGCGTGAACTGCGTGTGGCTGCCCGCAATTGTATCAATCTTCATTTCGCCTTCCATCTGCTGGATCATGCGGAAGCAGATGCTCAAACCCAGGCCCATGCCCTGCCCCACTTGCTTGGTGGTGAAAAAGGGATCGAAAATCTTCGAGAGATTCTCCTTCGGAATTCCCATGCCATTGTCCCGCACGATCAAATCCACGCCGTCCGCCGTTTCCACGGCTTTAAGCAGAATGGTCGGCGAGGGGCGGTCTGCCAGCGCGTCCAGGCTGTTCTGCACGAGATTGAGCAAAATCTGAATGAGGTAGTTTTCGTCTCCCTGCGCGATGAGGCCCGCCGGAATCTCATCCACGAGCACCACGCCGCGATCTCCGATTTCCTTGGCCAGCAGGCGCAGGGACTTGCGTGCGATTTCCTGTAATTCCACCGGTCTGGAGCCGCGATTTTCCGGGTGGGCAAAGGTGCGCAGATCGGAGACGATGGCAGCCACACGGTCGATGCCCTCGCCAATGTCTTCGGCAATGGTGGTGAAGGTCTCGGCGACTTCAGGCGGCAGCGCCCTGCCCTTTTTCTTGAGCAGATAGATCGCCGACTTCACGTAGTTCAGCGGGTTGTTGATCTCATGCACGATGCCGGCGCTGAGGCGGCCGATGGAGGCGAGCTTTTCGCTTTGATCCAGCTGGGCTTCCGTCTCGCGCAGGAGCTTCAGCGTGGCGGTGAGCTCTTCATTGCGTGCGGCGAGTTCTGCGCGCTGGTCCTCCACCTTGCAGCGGCTTTCGAATTCGCGCAGGCGGATGGCATGGTGCTGACGGCTGCCGAAATAGAGGACCACGCAGTTCAGCAGAATGAAGCTGGTGTTGTTCACGAAAATCCCCAGCGCGTGCGTATCGTGGAGGTCCAGATTGGGCAGGGTGGCGGCAAAGTAAGCCAGCACCACCAGGCTGAGGGTGATGCCAATCTCGCGAAACGTCCAATGGAACACAAACGCCGTCGAGACGATGCACAGGATCAGGCCCGCGTAGTAGCCTGAGCCGGGATCTCCACTGAGGTAAATCATGAAGCAGATCATCAGCGCCGGCAGCAGCGGCAGGATGATGGGGTAGGCACGGCAGTATTTCCGCCCGAGAGAGCCATTCAGCGCCAGGAGCAAGGGCACACAACTCGCCGCACAGGCCAGACGCAGCACGAAAAACTGCCAGAAATCGGCTGGATAAGCCATCCAGTCGAGGATGCTGCACAGCGGTACGAGGACCATCACAAACCATGCGCCCATCCGTGCATTGCGCAAATTGAGTTCCATCTGTTCCTGCTCGAACCGGTTGGGCGGAGGCACAATTTTTTGTAAACCACTCCTGACAGGGTGGTCTGTGCAGGATGGGATCAGGTGGGAGCTGATCTCTGCCAAAGCTGTGAAGGACATAATTACTATAAAATTAATAATAAAAGCGTTCTTAAAGCAAGGCAAAAGCGAGGTTTTTTACAATTACGTGACAGGTGGGGACGCTGCGTGGTCAAGGGGTGGTCAAGGGGTGGTCAAGGCGGTCTAGGTGCCCCATCTCGGCGACACCCCTCTTGACCTCTTGACCTCTTGACCTCTTGACCTCTTGACCTCTTGACCTCTTG
>NZ_JAQSEA010000153.1 GCF_029946185.1 Prosthecobacter sp. | reverse complement strand
TGCTCGGTGCCTTGAACCAAGACTACGGTGCCTCACGCACCAGCAACACCGAGCTGGATGCGCGCATTCGCGGCTATGAACTCGCTTACAAGATGCAAGCCGAGGCACCGCAGGCCGTCGATCTCAGCAAGGAAACCGAGGCCACCAAGCAGCTTTACGGCATGGACAACGAGGCCACTGCTGTGTTTGGCCGCAATTGCCTGCTCGCGCGTCGTCTCGTCGAAAGCGGCGTGCGTTTTATTCAGCTCTACAGCGGCGCTGGCAGCAAATGGGACAGCCACAAGGGCATCGAAGTTAATCACAGCAGGCTCTGCAACGCCGTCGATAAACCCATCGCCGGTCTGCTCGCCGACTTGAAAGCCCGTGGCCTGCTCGACGAAACCCTCGTCATCTGGGGCGGCGAATTTGGCCGCACCCCCATGAGTGAGCAGGGCGATGGCCGCGACCACAACCCCACTGGCTTCACCATGTGGATGGCCGGTGGTGGTGTGAAAGGCGGCCAGACCTACGGTGCCACCGACGACCTCGGCCTCTACGCCGTCGAAGACCGCCTGCATGTGCATGATCTCCATTCGACTATCCTCTACTTGATGGGCCTCGACCACACCAAGCTCATCTACAACCACAAAGGACGCCCCGAACGAATCGACCAAAACGAGGGGCATCCGTTGACCAAGCTGCTGGGTGTTTGAGTATGAGGAAGAATTGATCACGCATGGCGTTTTGCTCTCCCACATCATGCGCCAATCGTTTTTGTTTCTACTGCTCGCCACCACCACTTTCGCGGAAGACATCGTCGTCCGTGACGCGGCGTCGCTCCGCGCTGCGCTCCGCAATTTGAAGTCCGGAACGACGCTGAAAATCGCCCCCGGCGAGTATGCGGGCGGTCAGCAGGTCTTGGGTGTTGAAAAGCTCACCATTGAGGCTCTCGATGAAAAAAATCCGCCCGTTTTCAAAGGCGGAAAGACCGGTTGGCAATTCAGCCGCTGCACTGATCTCACGCTGAAAAATCTCAAGATCAGCGGCCAGACTGAGAATGGCCTCAATCTCGATGACGGCGGGCAGCTTGATAAACCGGTGACTGGAATCACTCTGGATCACATTGAAGTCAGCGACATTGGTCCGCAGGGTAATCACGACGGCATCAAATGCTCTGGTCTCGACCACCTCACGATTCTCGACTGCACCCTCACCGGGTGGGGTGGGCAGGGGATCGACTTTGTTGGGTGCCACCACTCATTGATCACGGGTTGCCACTTCATCGGCAAAGCTGGCTTCACGGCCTCTGCGGGCATTCAACTCAAAGGCGGAACGAGTGATGTAACGGTCGAAAAATGTCATTTCACCAACGCCGGTGAACGCCCTGTCAATGTCGGCGGCTCCACCGGCCTCGCTTACTTTCGACCTCAGGGCGCGAAATACGAGGCTGCACGTCTTATCGTGCGTGGAAACATCATTGAAGGCAGTCCCTGCGCTGCTGCTTTTGTGGGTGTCGATGGCGCGGAGTTCAGCGGCAACACGATCCTCTTTCCCACGAAATGGATCTTCCGTATTCTTCAGGAAACTCGCGCACCAGGATTCGTGCCGTGTCGCAATGTGCTCGTGAAGGGCAACTGCATCAGCTTTCGCCGTTCACAGGTCCAAATCGAAATCAATATCGGTGATGCGACAGCGACGGAAACGTTTCGCTTCGAGAAGAACCACTGGTTCGCCGAGGGCAAGCCATCGGCTTCGAAACCGCAACTCCCCACCGCAGAAATTGAAGGCGTTTACGGCACAGATCCATGCTAGGCAGGTGATTCGCAATCCGTTGATTCAGCACCATGCATCTCCGTTCCATTGCCGTTCTGTTCCCTCTGCTGCTCACTTCTGCTCTGGCCCAAAACGGCCTGCAAAAGGCCGATGTCACACTGACACCCCCCAAGAATCTCAAAACCAAACTCGCGCCGGGTTACACGATTCCCACCGTCGATATCAGCAGTGAAAAGGCACGCCAGGTCATCGTCGATCAGGAGCCAGGCCAGTACCTTGGCCACCCGACGACGCTGCTGCTCGAAGACAATAAGACGATTCTGACCGTCTATCCCAAAGGTCATGGACGCGGAGCCATCGTTTACAAGCGCAGCAATGACGCGGGCCTGACGTGGAGTGATCGCCTGCCAACACCGAAATCATGGGAGACTTCCGTGGAGGTGCCCACGCTACACCGCGTGGTCGATGCGAGTGGCAAAAAACGCATCGTCATGTTCAGCGGTCTGCATCCCATTCGCATGGCCGTCAGCGAAGATGATGGGTCCAACTGGAGCGAGCTGAAACCCATCGGCGACTTCGGCGGCATCGTCGCCATGGGCACGGTGATTGATCTGAAAACGCCGGGTCATTACCTCGCCTTCTTCCATGATGACGGCCGCTACATCCGGGGCGCACCCGCCAAGGCATGGCGCTTCTGGGTTTACACCACGCTTTCCAAAGACGGCGGCCTCACCTGGAGCACACCCGCTCCCATCGCCATGCTGCCGGATGCCAATCTGTGCGAGCCCGGTGCGCTGCGTTCACCGGATGGCAAACAGATCGCCGTGCTGCTGCGCGAAAACTCGCGGAAGTTCAATTCCTTCGTCATCTTCTCGAACGACGAGGGGCAAAGCTGGACGGAGCCGAAAGAACTGCCCGCCGCGCTCACGGGGGACCGCCACGTCGCCAAATACACCCCCGATGGCCGTTTGTTCATCAGCTTCCGCGACACCACACACGTCAGCCCGACCAAAGGCGACTGGGTCGGCTGGGTGGGCAAATACGAGGACATCGTCAACGGCACCGAAGGCCAGTATCGCGTGCGCATCATGGACAACACCAAAGGTGCCGACTGCACCTATCCCGGCATCGAAGTCCTGCCCGATAGCACTATCGTTACCACCACCTACGGCCACTGGACGAAAGGCGAACCTGCTTACGTCATGAGCGTGCGCTTCAAGCTGGCAGAGCTGGATGCGAAAGCCAGCAAGTAGTCGCCAGGATACGAGGCTTCATCTATTCAGGCTGAATTGCTGCGTTTCCATGCCCCGCTTCCGCAACACCTCCTCCACTTCGTTCGTTTAATCACTCCATGCTCACCCTGCTTTCGCGTCAGTCTTCCAGCCGTTGCTGTGACGGTCTTTCCCGTCGTTCGTTCCTTCGTATCGGCGGACTGGGTCTGGGTGGCCTGAGCTTTCCTGACCTCTTGCGTGCTGAATCGGCTCAGGGGCGCGGCAAATCGCAGAAGGCGCTGATCATGGTTTACCTGCCCGGCGGTCCGCCGCATCAGGACATGTATGACATCAAAACGAATGCGCCTTCTGAGGTGCGCAGCGCGTTCTCGCCCATCGCCACCAATGTACCCGGCATCCAGCTCTGCGAGCACCTGCCGCGTATGGCAAAGATGGCTGACAAGCTGACGTTCATCCGCAGCGTCGTGGGGGCCAAGGATCGGCACGAGAGCTTTCAATGCGTGACGGGCCGCCTGAGCAATAACGCACCTCCCGGCGGCTGGCCGGAAATTGGCAGTGTGGTGTCCAAGCTCAAAGGCGGCGCACCCACAGTGCCCGGTTATGTGAACCTTTCGCAGCAGATGAAGCACACGCCTTACAATCAGGGCCGTCCGAGCTTTCTTGGTGTGTCGCATGCCCCCTTCATGCCCTTGGAACGCGGCAAGGAAGACATGTCGCTTAACGGCGTGACCCTGGACCGTTTGGAGAACCGTCGCGGACTGCTCTCCGCCTTCGACAATTTCCGCCGCGAGGCAGATGCCTCTGGCACCATGGCTGGGATCGACGTCTTCAGGGAGCAGGCGATGGGCATCCTGACCTCCTCACGCCTCGTCGAAGCGCTCGACCTTTCCAAAGAGTCACCCAAGATCCGTGAACGGTACGGCAAAGGCACCGACAAGATCCAAGGCGACGCCGCCCCACGGCTCAATGAGCAGTTCCTCCTCGCGCGCCGATTGGTGGAAGCTGGCGTGCGTGTGGTGACACTGAGCTACAGCTTCTGGGACTGGCATGGTGACAATTTCAAGAACGCGAAGGCCAACCTGCCCGACTTTGATCAAGCTATCAGCGCCTTGGTGCAGGACCTGCATGAGCGCGGCATGGACAAAGATGTGACCGTGCTCGCCTGGGGCGAGTTTGGGCGCACACCGCTCATCAATAACAAAGGCGGGCGCGATCACTGGCCGAACGTCTCCTGTGCGCTGCTCGCTGGTGGCGGCATGCAGAATGGGCAGGTCATTGGTGCAACGGATCGTCTCGGCGGTGAGGCCACAGATCGGCCGGTACACTTCCAGGAAATATTCGCCACGCTCTACAACAACCTAGGCATCAATCCGCATACCAGCACGGTGTCGGATTTTTCGGGTCGCCCACATTACCTGGTTGATAACGAATACCTGCCGATCAAGGAGCTGGCGTGAGCCACCTTGTCTGCCGATGAACTCCTCTCTACACCCAGTGCTCTCTGTTCGATGATGACACACCCCAGCCGCCGCCAGTTTCTCTCCACTCTCGCCCTCGGCTCGCTCGCCGCACGCGGCCAGGAAGCCCCCAAGTTTCCACCGACAAGGGTCATCACCAAAGGGCCGGGCTTTCACTGGTTCGGCTACTACGACAAACTCCAGTTCTCGCCGGACAACCGCTTTGTTCTCAGCAACAAGGTCGGCTTTGAGCATCGTTCTCCGACCGCAGATGATGAGATCGAAGTCGGCATGGTCGATCTACAAGAGAAGGACAAGTGGATCCCGCTCGGTAAGACGCGCGCTTGGTGCTGGCAGCAGGGCTGCATGCTCCAATGGATTCCCGGCACCGAGTCGAAGGTGATCTGGAATGATCGTGAAAAAGACCGCTTCGTCAGTCACATCCTCGATGTGAAGACGGGCGAGAAACAGACGCTGCCCAGCCCGATCTACTCTCTGGCTCCAAACGGCAAAGAAGCCGTGAGCTGCGATTTCGCCCGCGTGGCCGACTGCCGCCCCGGCTACGGCTATGCTGGCATCAAGGACCGTTTTTATGATGACATGGCACCCGCAGGCAGCGGCGTCACCCACGTGAATCTCGAAACCGGCGGGGAGAAGCTCATCGTTTCGCATGAGCTGCTATCTAAGACTGGCACGGTGATGGAAAACCACCCCGAATCCAAGCACCATGCCTACCACCTGCTCGTCAGTCCCGATGGCAAACGCTTCATCATGCTGCATCGCTGGACGCAGCCGAAAGGCGGCCATTTGACGCGCCTGATCACTGCCAACATGGACGGTAGCGACCTGCGCATCGTCATTCCCAACGGCTACGCCTCCCACTTCATCTGGCGCGATGCCACGCACATCCTCTCACAGGCCAAGAACTGGCTCGGCAACAAGGAGTGGGGTGACTTCCTCTTTGAAGACAAGGACAGCGGCATCCTCGAAGAGGTCGGTCATGGCGTGCTCGACAGTGGGGGGCACCTGACCTACCTGCATCACAACGAGTGGATTTTGAACGACACCTATGTGAAAGGCGTGCGTCGCATTCAGACTCCTCACTTGTATCACATCGCGACAAAAAGACGCATCGACCTTGGCGAGTTCCATTCACCTCGTGAATACACCGGCGAATGGCGTGTGGACAATCATCCACGCTCAAGCCGCGATGAACGCTTGGTCTGCATCGACGCGCCGCATGGCGGCCAGGGTCGCCAACTGCATCTGATCGACATTCAAGGGCTGATGACTTGAACAAGGCCGCATGTTCGCTGCGTTGATGTAGGCGAACATGAAACACACTCATCTCCTCGCCGCCCTCTTTCTCAGCCTTGTAGGGGCTGTATTCGCTCAGGATACACTCAAGCCGCTCCGCGCTGGCATCATCGGCCTGGATACATCACATGTGCCGGCGTTCACGAAGCTCTTCAACAATCCGAAGGCCGACGGCGATCTCGCAGGCATCAAAATCGTGGTGGGTTATCCCGGGGGCACCGACATGCCAGCCAGCAAGGACCGCGTGGCAAAATTCACTGAGCAGGTGCGCGGCATGGGTGTGGAGATTGTGGATTCCATCCCAAAGCTGCTCGAAAAAGTCGATGTCGTGCTGATTGAGAGCGTCGATGGCCGCATCCATTTGAAAGAGGCGCGTGAGGTCTTCCAATCGGGCAAGCTCGTCTATATCGACAAACCCATTGCAGGAACTCTTCCAGAGGCCATCGCTCTGTTTGAGCTCGCGAAGAAGCATCACGTCAAGACCTGGTCGAGTTCGTCGTCACGTTTCGGTGCCGATCTCATCGCGTTGAAAAACAACGAGGAAATTGGCGACATCCTTGGTGTCACCACTTGGGGGCCGTGTTCCTACCAGAGCGGCACGCCGGACTTGTTTTTCTATGCCATTCACGGCATCGAATCGCTCTTCACGCTCATGGGCACGGGCTGTGAAACCGTTTCACGCAGTAAAGGTACCATGACCGATCAAGTCACTGGCGTGTGGAAGGATGGTCGCATTGGCACCTATCGCGGCATCGTGAAGGGAAAGTCCGAATTCGGTGCCATGGTGTATGGCAGTAAAGGCGTGCGACAGGGGGCCAAAACCATCAGCTATGAGGCGTTGTGCCGCCAGATCGGCAAGTTCTTCCGCACTGGTGAGCCACCGGTGAGCGAAGCCGAAACGATCGAAATTTTCACCTTCATGGAAGCGGCGGACGAAAGCGTCCGTCAGGGCGGCAAGCCCGTCGCGTTGGCTGACGTGCTGGCAAAAGCCAAGGCAGAGGCGGCCAAGCTTGTTCCATAAACGGCCGCCTCCTCCGATGTCCCCGCCCAACACCCGCCGCCACTTTCTCGCCAGCCTTCCTGCCATCGGTTTGATCGCTGCGCATGCCGCTGACGAGCCAGCGTTGCAGGAGATCGTGTTTGGCTCCTGCCTCGACACGCATGATCACCCCATGCTTGATCGCACACTCACCCTGTCGCGTGATCTGTTCATCTTCATGGGGGACAACATCTATGCCGACAAAGGCGGCATCCCGATGATGCAGGAAAAGTACGCGTTGCTCAAAAACAGCCGCTTTTTTCAAGGCGTGAAAAAGAAACCCTTCCTAGCCACTTGGGACGACCACGACTTTGGCCAAAACGACGGCGGCGGTGACTACCCTCACAAAAAGGCGGCGCAGGTCGAGTTCTATAACTGGCTCGACGAACCTGCCGGTTCACCGCGTCGCCAGCAGGAGGGCGTTTATCAGGTGCAGAGTTTTGGGCCGGTCGGCAAGCGCGTGCAGGTGGTCATGCTCGACACCCGCTACTTCCGCAGCCCGCTCAAAAAGGTGCCAAAAGATCAGGCCATGCTCGGTGGCTCCTGCGTGCCCACGGATGATACCAGCACCACCATGCTCGGCGCTGCGCAGTGGCGCTGGCTTGAGCAGGTGCTCCAGCAGCCGGCGGAACTGCGCCTGATTGTTTCCAGCATCCAGTTTTCCCCGGAAGCCCATGGCGGTGAATGCTGGGCCAACATGCCGCACGAGCAGCAGCGGATGATGAAGCTGCTGCAAGGGCAGACGGCGGTGATTTTGAGCGGAGATCGACATTGGTGCGAATTTTCGCACAACGGCGTGTTCGACTTCACCACCAGCTCAATGACGCAGAAGCATCCGCGTGGCACCCCCACGCCGAACAAGAATCGCTGCGTGCCTGCCACCTATCACCTGCCGAACGTCGGCCATCTGCGCATCGACTGGGCCGCTGCCACGCTTGCTGTGAAAGTCCTCGGCGAAGATGGCGTTACGAAGATCGGGCAGACCCTGTCATTCCGCCAATTACAAATCAGCTAGCTCATGCGCATCTTCATTCCACTCGCACTCCTGATCTCCTGCAGCGCTCTCGCTGCGGAGGTGCGTGTGGAATTCAATCGCGACATTCGTCCCATCCTCGCCGCCAAGTGCTACGCCTGCCACGGTCCCGATGAAGACAAACGCGAGGCCGACCTGCGCCTCGATGTGCGTGCCGAGGCCGTAAAGTCAGCCATCAAGCCCGGCAACCCCGACGCCAGCGAACTGTGGAAGCGCATCACTCACACCGATTCTGATAATGTGATGCCGCCGCCTTCCTCACCGAAGCAGCTCACCAAAGCCGAGCGCAATCTTTTCCGCCGCTGGATAGTCGAAGGTGCCGAATATCAAAATCACTGGGCCTTCGAGCCGATCAAGCATCCTGCCGTGCCGAAGTCGGACAGCAAAAATCCCATTGATGCCTTCATCGAAGCTAAACTCCGCACGCACGGCCTCAAGCCCGCGCCTGCCGCCGATCCTATCGCATTGATTCGCCGCGTTTATCTCGATCTCACCGGCCTCCCGCCTGTGCCGGCTGATCTCGCCGTTTTATCCAACTGGTCGGACCAAACCTACGAGCAGATCGTTGACCGCCTCCTCGCTTCACCGAATTTCGGCGAGCGCTGGGCGCGGCACTGGCTGGACATGGCACGCTACGCAGATTCAAACGGCTTCCTTGGCGACGGCCTGCGCCCGAACGCCTATCTGTATCGTGACTGGGTCATTCAGGCCTTCAATACAGATCTCCCGTATGATCAGTTCACCGTCCAGCAAATCGCTGGCGATTTGCTGCCGGATCCCGCGCTTGAGGAGCTCACCGCGACCGGCTTCCACCGCAACGCCGCACTCAACACCGAGGCCGGTGTGGACAAGGAAGAGGCGCGTTACCAAAATATCGTCGATCGCGTCAACACCACCGGGCGTGTCTGGATGGGGCTCACCGTCGGCTGCGCGCAGTGCCACACGCACAAATACGATCCCATCACCATTCGCGATTTCTACAGCTTCTACGCCTTCTTCGACAACACCGAGGACCGGAGCGATGCGAAGAATAAAGCACAGACGCTGGCCGAAGTGAGCAAGGATCGCCGCCAGACTTATGTGCACATGGCGGGCGACTACACACGGCGCGGCCCCGATGTCATTCCCGCCAGCCTGTCTGCGCTGCCGCCGATGACGAAGCCCTTGCTGCCGGAGCCCAACCGCCTCGATCTCGCGCGGTGGCTTGTTTCGCCGCAGCATCCGCTCACCAGCCGCGTCGCGGTGAATCATATCTGGAGCAAGCTCCTCGGCTTTGGCCTCGTGCGCACGCCGGATGACTTCGGCACCGCGGGCGAGTCGCCTTCGCATCCCGAACTGCTCGACTGGCTGGCCACCGAGTTCATGCGCAATGGCTGGAGTCGCAAGCATCTCATCAAGCTCATGGTGATGAGCGCGACCTACCGCCAGTCCTCGGCGCATCGCGAAGACATCGTCGAACTTGATCCGCTGAACTGCCTCCTCGCCCGCCAGAACCGCATCCGTCTAGATGCCGAAATTCTACGTGACTCTGCGCTCGCCGTCAGCGGCTTGCTGAAGCGTACCATCGGCGGCCCCAGCTTCCGCCCGCCACTGCCGGAGGATGTGTTTGATGTCGGTCGATCTTCAAACTGGAAGGTCAGCCCGGGTGATGAAATCTACCGCCGCAGTCTTTATATCATCACCCTGCGCAGCGTTCTGTATCCCACGCTCACCACTTTCGATTCGCCCGATGCCGCAGACGCCTGTGTGCGACGCGAACGCAGCAACACCCCGCTCCAGGCGCTCGCCATGATGAATGATAGCGTCTTCGTCGAAGCCGCGCAGGCGCTCGCCTTGCGTGCGTTGCGGGAAGCTCCTCCGGAGGTTGCCAAACGCTTGCAGCTCCTGTTTGAGCTGACGTTTAATCGCTTGCCGCGCGCGGAAGAACTGCAGCGCCTTGCCGTCTTTCACCGTGAACAGAAATTCCGTGTGAAAAAGGATGGGGCAAAGGCATTGCAGGTCCTTGGCAACATTTCTTCTTCCATCGCCACGTCAGATCAAACGGAGGCCGCCACGCTGATTGCCGTCGCTCGGGTGCTCATGAACCTTGATGAGTTCATCAACCGAGAATAACCCGCGCACACTCAACATTTATGTCTCCTCAGGAACTCATCACCCAAACCCGCCGCGATTTCCTCGCGACGAGTTCCTGTGGCCTGGGCACGCTCGCCCTGGCCTCGCTTCTGCGCCAGGATGGTTTGCTCGCTGCGGAGGCGGACATCCCAGCGAATCCGCTGGGGACACGAATGTCCCATTTCGCGCCGAAGGCGGAGCGCTGCATCTTCATTTTCCTCGAAGGCGGACCGTCGCAGATGGATCTTTTTGATCCAAAGCCGCTGCTCAATAAATACGACGGGCAGCCGCTCCCCGATTCGATCGTGGGAGATGCCAAGTTTGCCTTTCTGCAAAAAGACAGCGCCACGGTGATGGGCACCAGCCGCGTCTTCAAAAAGCACGGCCAGTGCGGCATGGAAATCAGTGATCTCCTGCCGCAAATCGCCACCTGTGCCGACGACATCGCGCTTGTGAGGTCGATGCACACCACGCAGTTCAACCATCTACCCGGCCAGCTCATGCTGAACTGCGGGGAGTCACGGCTCGGCCGCCCCAGCGTGGGTTCGTGGGTGACGTATGGCCTTGGCAATCTCTCGCAGGAGCTGCCATCTTATGTCGTGATGGTCAGCAAGGGGCGGGGCCTGCCCGGTGGCAGTTCCACCTGGTCCAGCGGCTTCCTGCCATCATCCTATTCGGGTGTGATGTTTCGCAACGGTGCCTCTCCAGTGCTAAACCTGAGCAACCCCGATGGCATCACGCCGGACATGCAGTCCGCTAGCATCCGTGCGTTGAATGACCTCAACCGTCTCCAGCACAAACACATCGGTGATCCCGAGATCGCCGCGCGCATCAACAGTTACGAACTCGCCTTCCGCATGCAGAGCGCCGCACCGGATTTGGTCGATCTCAGCGGAGAGTCGCAGGCCACGCTGGATGCCTACGGCGTGAACCGCATCGAGCCGCCCATCAAGAGCAACCTCGGCGGCATCGGCAACTACCAGACCTTTTCGCGGCAGTGTCTGAATGCACGGCGGATGGTGGAGCGCGGCGTGCGCTTCGTGAACATCATCCACGCCTCATGGGATCACCACAGCAACCTCGATCCCCAGCTCGCGCACAACAGCCAGATGGTTGATCAACCCATCGCCGCACTGCTAAAAGACCTGAAGCAGCGCGGTCTGCTCGATACCACGCTTGTCGTCTGGGGCAGCGAATTTGGCCGCACTGCGCTGGGCGAAAATCGTAAAGGCTTCAAAAAAGTCACGGGACGCGATCACCATCCCGCTGCCTTCAGCCTGTGGATGGCGGGTGGCGGCATCAAAGGCGGCCAGGTCCATGGTGAGACGGATGACTTCGCCTGGAACGTCACCCGTGATCCCGTGTCCATCCACGACTTCCACGCCACCATCCTGAACCTCTTCGGCCTCAATCATAACAAGCTCACCTACCGCTTCCAGGGCCTCGACTTCCGCCTCACCGGCGTGAATCCCGCCAAGGTGGTGAAAAGCCTGATCGCGTGATTTGCGGCGGAAAAACTTCCCGGCAGCCCGCGTTCTAGTTGGGTGCCTATTGCGCCCTGTCACCTCCTTATTCTCTCACTCCTGCTTAGCGCCAACGCGCAGGCGGTGGGTCCGGCTGTGATTGACTGGCAGGCTGCACGCCAGCACTGGTCCTTCGTTCCACCCAAAGCGCAGTCATTGCCCAAGGTGAAAGACTCCTCCTGGCCGCGCGAGCGTGTGGATCATTTCATTCTCGCTCAGTTGGAGCAGCGCGATCTCACGCCAGCATCCCCGGCAGATGCGCGCACCCTGATTCGGCGTGTGACCTTGGACCTCACCGGCCTGCCACCCACTCCAGCGGAGGTGGCTGCATTTTTGGCGGATGCACGACCAGATGCCTACGCGCGGCTCGTCGATGGCCTGCTGGGCCGCCGTGCCTTTGGCGAACGACTGGCGAGTATGTGGCTCAATCTCGCCCGCTATGCTGAGGATCAGGCGCATCAGGTGGGAGCCAATTCCTCCCTCAACTACCCCAACGCCTGGCTCTATCGCGACTGGGTCGTCTCCGCGTTCAACTCCGGCCTGCCGTATGATGAGTTCATCAAAAAGCAGCTCGCCGTGGATTTGATCGAGCCGCAAAACAAAGCCGACCTCCCCGCCCTGGGTTTCCTTGGTCTCGGCCACAAACTCTATGCGCGGTCACGGCTCGACGTGCAGGCGGAGGAGTGGGCGGAGAAGGTGGATGCCGTCTCGCAGACCTTTCTCGGCCTCACTGTGGGCTGCGCGCGCTGCCATGACCACAAATTCGACCCCATCACCATGCGTGACTACTATGCGCTGGCCGGGGTCTTCGCCAGCGTGCAGATGGTGAACTTGCGCCCCGATGGCAAGGCGGAGGACAACAAGACGAATTCAGATAAAATGGACTCCGGCACGCTGCACATCGTGCGGGATGAGCCTTCGCGTGATCTACCGGTTTATGATCGTGGCGACATGGACTCGCCCGGCGCCGTCAAAGTGCCGCGTGGTTATTTGCAGGTGCTCAGCAAGGATCAGCCGGTGAATTTCAAACAGGGCAGCGGTCGCGGCGAACTGGCGCAACAGATCGCCAATGCATCCAATCCGCTCACCGCACGCGTGATGGTGAACCGCTTATGGGACATGCTCTTCGGCAAGCCGCTTGCCCGCACCACCAGCAACTTTGGCGTGACTGGTGACAAGCCCACGCATCCGGCCCTGCTCGACGATCTCGCCCTGCGTTTCATGCAAAACGGCTGGTCGGTCAAGCAGCTCATGCGCGAGCTCGTTCTCTCCTCCACCTACCGTCAAAGCAGCCAGGGCAGTGCGGCAAACGCGCAGCTAGATGAGGCAAACGAGAACTTTTGGCACATGCAGCGCCGTCGTTTGAGCATCGAACAGTATCGCGATGCCGTTCTGGCTGTCTCCGGCGATCTGGACACCTCAGGCGGTGCTTCGATCGAGCTTGAGGCCGTGAGTCATCACAAGCGCACTCTCTACTCGAAGATCAGCCGTCGCGAGTTGAACAAGACCCTCATGCTGTTCGACTACCCGGACGCCAACGTTCACGCCGCACGCCGCTCCTCTAGCACCACGCCCACGCAGAAGCTCTTCCTGATTAACAGCGCCTTCATGATCGGTCAGGCCAAGGCGCTGGCTACCCGCATCCAGCACAGCGCAGCCGATGAGGCCTCACGCATTCGCAATACCTACGCCCTGCTGTTTGCCCGCGAACCTCTGGCGGAAGAAGTCGCCGTCGCGCAGGCGTTTTTGCAGGAAACCCCGACCGACAGCACTCTGACCGGCTGGGAACAGCTTGCCCAGGCCTTGCTGGCCACCAATGAAATGCTCTATGTGGACTGACTCAACCTCACCAATGAACCGCCGCGACGCCCTGCAGCGCCTCTCCGCTGGATTCGGCGCGATCGGTCTGGCCGGCATGCTCGGATCACAGGCTCAGGCTGCGGTCAAGCAGCAGGTCACCCCGAAGGCGAAGCGGGTGATCTTCCTGTTCATGAATGGTGCGCCCTCGCACATCGACACCTTTGACCCGAAACCTGCGCTGAAGAAATACGAAGGCCAGCAGCCTTCTGGCAAGCTCTACAAAGCACCCGCCACCAGCGGCTTCATGTCGTCGCCGTTGCAATTCAATCGCTGCGGTCAGAGCGGCATCGAGGTCAGCGAAAGCCTGCCTCGACTTGGCAGCATCATCGACGACTGCTGTGTCATTCGCTCCATGCACACCGACGTGCCCAATCATGAGCCCGCGCTGCTCATGATGAACACCGGCAACATCCAGCCCATCCGTCCGTCGCTCGGTTCCTGGGTGCTGTACGGCCTCGGTAGCGAAAATGAAAATCTGCCCGGTTTCGTCGTGCTGCGGCCCACGCCAAACATCGTGGTCGGCCCGGCGCTGTGGAGCAATTCCTTCCTGCCTGCCGAATTTCAGGCCACCGGTGTCATCACATCCGACATGAACGTGGACAAGCTGATCGCCAATGTGCGCAATCCTCTGCTCAGCAGCACGCAGCAGCGTCGGCAGGTCGATCTCATCCAGCGCTTCAACCAGCTTCATGCCGCACGTCGTGACAACGACTCGGCGCTCGAATCACAGATCAAGTCGATGGAAACCGCCTACCGCATGCAAAGCGCCGCCAGCGAGGCCTTCGACATCAGTCGCGAGCCGCCCAAGATGCGCGAGCTGTATGGCGATACACCCTTTGGCCGCTCCTGCCTTCTCGCGCGCCGTCTGGCGGAGTCCGGCGTGCGCTACATCAGTGTCTATTACACCAGCAACAACAACCAGCCTTGGGACACGCACAGCGACCACTACAAGCGCCACCCCGAACTCTGCGCCGACAGCGACCGCGCCTCTGCCGCGCTCATCAGCGATTTGAAGCAGCGCGGCCTGCTCGATGACACGCTCGTTGTTTGGACCGGCGAGTTTGGGCGCACGCCCTACTCGCAGGAAAACAAAGACAAAAACAAGAAGATCGACCCGATGAAGCGCGGGCGCGACCATCACCACACCGCCTTCAGCACCCTGCTCGCCGGTGGCGGCATCAAGGGCGGTCTGGCGTATGGCGCGTCAGATGAGCTTGGTATGAATGCCGTCGAAAAAAAGGTTCACGTGCACGATCTGCACGCCACCATCCTGCATCAGCTCGGCCTCGATCACGAACAGCTCACCTACCGCTACGCCGGTCGCGACTTCCGCCTCACCGACGTCTATGGTGACGTGGTGACGGACATCCTTGCGTGACGTTCATCAATCCATCATGCGTTCCCTACTTCTCCTCCTCACTTCACTGTCCGTGTCCTTGGCTGCCATGGAACCCCTGGTGTTCATCTCCGCCTTCGCCTCAGGTGACAAAGCTGGCATTCATGCATTCCGCTTCGACTCGCAGTCCGGCGTTCTGCAGCCTTTGCATCGCACCACGGACATCCAAAATCCATTCTTCCTCGCGGTTTCGCCTGACCAACGATTCCTGTATGCGATCAATGCCGAGAAGTTTGGCGGTGCCGAGGACGAGTTGGTGGCGGCATATGCGCTTGAGGGTCGCAGCGGTCAGTTGAAGCGGCTCAATCAGCAGTCTGCGCGTGGAACGGCTTCGTGTTACGTTGATGTGGATGCCACGGGCAAGACCGTGATGGTGGCGAACTACGCATCTGGCAGTGTGGCCTCGCTGCCGGTGAAACCAGACGGCTCGCTGGGAGAAGCTGTCTCTTTCATGCAGCACAGTGGTTCCGGTGCGGATCCACAGCGCCAGAAGGGGCCAAACGCGCACAGCATCGTCGTCAGTCCGGACAATCGCTTTGCTCTCTCTGCCGATCTGGGCATCGACAAAATCCTGGTTTATCAACTCGATGCGGCCACGGCAAAGCTCACTCCGAATGAGGCCCAGCCCTTTGCCAAGATGCAGCCCGGCTCCGGCCCACGTCACATCACATTTCATCCCAACGGCAGCCATGTGTACGTGATCAACGAACTGGCCAATACCGTGACTTGCTTTGATTACGCCGACGCATCCGGCTCCCTCACCGAGCGCCAAACCATCTCCACGCTGCCCACCGGCTTCAGCGGCAAGAGTTACACAGCCGACTTGAAAATCACCCCCGACGGCAAATTTCTGTACGGCACAAATCGCGGTCACGACAGCATCGCCTCCTATCGCATTGGGGATGACGGCAGCCTCACGCTCCTCTCCATCGATCCCAGCCTCGGCAAAGGGCCGCAGAATCTGCTCATCACCCCGGATGGCCAGTGGCTTCTCTGTGCGAACATGCCGGGAAACAATGTGGTCGTGTTTCGGATTGATGCCACGAACGGTAAGATCGTCGCGAATGGCTCTCCCATTGAGATGCCGATGCCATCGTGCATGCGCTGGGTGAAGTGAACGCAGCGCGAATTTCAGTGGCAGAAGCGACATTGGCGGGGCGTATAGTCACGCACCATGCGCAATCTCACCCGCCGTCGCTTCTTCGAAGACTCCCTCATGGCTGCCGCCGTCAGCCTGCCTGTGCCGTTGTTTTCCGCCGACTCCAAACCGGTCAGCGCGAATGATAAAATAACCGCTGCGATCATCGGCTGCGGCATACGGGGCAAGGCGCATGCCAAGGAACTGGCGAAGATTTCCGGCTGCGATGTCGCGTATGTTTGTGACCCGGACCTTGATCGTACGGATGAATTGGGCGCTCTGCTCGTCGAACTGAAGCGGCCGATGCCGAAAAAAGTGCAGGATTTGCGCAAGGTGCTGGAAGACAAATCGGTGGATGTCGTGTTCATCGCCTCGCCGAATCACTGGCACTCCCTGTCGGCGATCTGGGCGATGCAGGCTGGCAAGGATGTGTATGTGGAGAAGCCGGTGAGTCACAACGTCATCGAAGGGCGGCGCATGGTGCAGGCCGCGCGGAAGCTGGGTCGCATCTGCCAGGGCGGCACGCAGAATCGCTCGCGTGGAGCTCTGTCCGAAGCCGTGAAATACATGAGCGAAGGCAAGCTCGGCGAGGTGAAGCTCGCCAAGAGCATCATCTACGGCGGGCGCGGCTCCATCGGTGGCCCCGCCGACTGCGCGATGCCGCCGCGCTGCGATTACGACCTCTGGGCCGGACCTGCGGAGATGCCAAAGCTCACGCGGCCCAAGTTTCACTACGACTGGCATTGGTTCTGGAACACCGGCAGCGGCGAGATCGGCAACAATAACGTCCACTCGCTCGACATCTGCCGCTGGGGCCTCGGTGTGACTGGCCTCGGCCGCAGTGTCTTGAGTTACGGCGGTCGTCTCGGTTACACCGATGTTGCGGAGACGCCGAACTCTCAGGTGGGCATCTTCGATTTCGGCGACAAGACCATCATCTCCGAAACGCGGGGTCTTAAATCAGCGCCGTTTCATCCCACGATCAAGTCCATGTGGTTCTTCTACGGCAGCGAAGGCATCATTGCCGACACGAATCTCTACGATCCAAAAGGCAATCTCATCCGCCCCTTTGAAGGCAAGTCCGAGAATCATTTCGCCAACTTCCTCAACGCCGTGCGCAGCCGCAGGCAGGAGGATCTGAAAGCGGAGATCGAGGAAGGTCATCAAAGCAGCTCGCTCTGCCATATCGCCAACATCTCGTATCGGCTCGGGACGCAGACCTCGGTCAACGACATCGCGAAGCATCTCGGTGACATCAAAGTCCACGATGACGTGCAAGACACGCTGGAGCGCACCCGTCACTACCTCAACGATGCTGGTGTCGATCTGGACAAAACGAAGCTCACGCTCGGCCAGCATCTCCGTGTCGATGGCGGCAAAGAGTCCTTCCTCGAAAATGCCCAAGCCAATGCGCTGCTCGGTCGTGAGTATCGTGCGCCCTTCCTGCTGCCGAAGGAATCCGAAATCTAACCTCATGAAAGCCTGCCTCTTTGTTTTAGGGCTGGTCGCAGTGCAAATGCTGCTCTCCGCCGAGCCGCCCGACTTCAACGTCAAACTCGAAACGGTGATGAAGCATGATGATGGGAAGTTCCTCTGGTTTCACCCGCGTGCGGCGGCGGTGCCCGGCGGCGTGGTGATGACTATCCAAAAGCACCTCAAAGTTTCCGATTACTACTCCGGTCTGTATTTCATGCGTCGCGAGGGCGTGGACGGCGCGTGGAGCGGCCCCACTCTGCCGCCAGAGATCGACTGGCAGCCACAGCCCGATGGCGTGACGATCAGTGTGGCCGATGTGACGCCTGGATGGCACGCAAAGACCGGCAAGCTGCTCGCCATCGGTGCCCGCGTCCGTTACAGCCCCAAAGGCAAACAACTCGACGACGTGAAGCGCGCCCATCAAACGGTCTATGCCGTTTACGACCCGAAGACCACGAAGTGGACACCGTGGCAGGTGCTGGAGCTGCCAGCGGATGATCAATTCAACTTCGCCCGCAATGCCTGCGCTCAATGGCTCATCAAAGCCGACGGCTCTCTGCTGGTTCCGCTCTACATCGGCAACAGCGTGAAAGATCGCTTCAGTACAACGGTCGCCGAATGTCAGTTCGACGGGACCAAACTCACGTTCGTAAAACACGGCAATATCGTGCGCCTCCATGTGGCACGCGGCCTCTACGAGCCATCATTGATCGCCTTTGCTGGCCGCTACTACCTCACCCTGCGCAACGACGAGCGCGGCTACGTCAGTGTGAGCGATGACGGTCTTCAGTTTGCCGAGCCGACCCCTTGGACATTCGATGACGGCACCGAACTCGGCAGCTACAACACCCAGCAGCACTGGCTGGCTCACAGCGACGGCCTGTTTCTCGTCTATACCCGGCGTGGCGCGAACAACGATCACATCGTCCGCCATCGCGCCCCGTTGTTCATGGCCCGGGTGGACACGGAAAAACTCCAAATCGTCCGCAGCAGTGAAAAGGTGATCGTTCCTGAGCGCGGCGCGGAGATGGGAAATTTTGGTGCCTGCCGCATCAACGAGAACGAATCATGGGTGACGGTGTCCGAGGGCATGTTCATGAAGGACTCCGCGAAACGTGGAGCCGAAGGCGCGACGTTTGTCGCCCGCATCTTATGGTCGAAACCCAACACCGCAGCACCATGACTGAACCGCTCGTCGATTTGAATCAGGGTTTCGTCCCAGTCAGCGTGTCGGACTGGACATCGAAACGCAGTTGATGAGCTAATTTATGAAACATTTCTTTCTTCTCCTGCTGGTGCTCATCAGTCTGAGCAGCAGCGCTGCGGAGATCGACTGGGTGCTTGAAGCCCGGGCAGGGTGGCAGGCACGGGATTCGCAGGCGGAGTGGGTGTTCAAGGATCAGCTTTGGATCGGTGGTGGCTGGTTTCAGTCGTTCGAAGATCCACCGCGTGACGTGTGGTCATCCAGCGACGGCAAAGGGTGGAAACTGATCGCCAAAAACGCTCCATGGCTGCACAGCGATCTCGCGATGAGCATCACGTTTCAGGACAAGATGTGGATCATGGGTGGCTGGCACAAGGGCCGCTTGCCGGGCCATTCCCCGAGTCATCAAGTGTGGTCATCCGCTGATGGCGCGACGTGGGATCAGATCACCGCCGCCGCGCAATGGTCACCACGACTTGCAGCGGGCCTGGTGGAGCATCGCGGACGGCTGTGGGTGCTTGGCGGCATTGAGGACTACTACTTTGGCAATGATGCGAGCCTGAAGAACGATGTGTGGTCGTCTGCGGACGGCAAAGAATGGAAGCTGGAGACGGCGAAGGCCGCATGGTCGCCGCGTGCTTATCATCAGGCGGTGGTGCTGAACGGCAAAATGTATGTGCTTGGCGGAGGCAACTACGTGCCGAACTATCAGGCGAAGAACGATGTGTGGTCATCAGGCGATGGAGTGAACTGGACCTGCGAAACGGAGTCGGCGCCGTGGGCGGCGCGGCTGTGGTTCAGTGCCGCCATTTATCGTGGGCGCATGTGGGTGCTGGGCGGCTGGTCGAAAGAGCAGGATAACTTTGGTGACGTCTGGCACAGCGCGGATGGAAAGAACTGGCAGCGCTTGGAGACGAAGACCTGCTGGAAGTCACGGCATGAGCATTCGGCTCTGGTGTTTCAAGACAAGCTTTGGGTTCTCGGCGGGCATGCGCGTCCGCTGTCGAATGAAGTATGGTCGCTAAGTTTGCCTGTGGACTGGAAGCCGTGACATAATGCAGGGGGGACCGCTGTATTGGTTCCATGCGCTATTTCTTTCTCGCTCTCTTCGCGTCAGTCTCTCTTCACGCCGCAGACACTCCCAAGGCCCCTCTCATGGCCGGAGCGGCGACCAGCAACATCACGCCGGAACTCGGTGGCGAGGTCGTGGGTGGCTTCCTGCCCTATCCCTGCACCAACATTCACGATGAGCTGCACGCGCGCTGTCTCGTGCTCGATGACGGCAAGACGAAGCTGGCGCTCGTGGTGTGCGATTTGCTCGGACTGCATCGCAGTGTTTCCACGACAGCGCGGGCGTTGATCGAGCAAGAAACCGGCATCCCGGCGGCGAATGTAGTGATCTCCGGTACGCACACACACTCTGCGGTGAATACACTGGGCGGCCCGGTTCGTGGTTACTTCTCGGATCAGGAGCTGACGGACTATCAAAAATTCGTCGCTCGTCGCATCGCGGACGGTGTGAGGCGCGCGATCCATCTCCTGCGCCCTGCTGAGATCGCCTTCGGTACGGTGGATGTACCGGAGCACGTACACATCCGCCGCTGGTTTCTCCAAGAGGACAAGATGCCGCTCAATCCCTTCGGCAAAATAGACAAGGTGAAGATGAACCCCGGCGCCGGGAACCCCGCCCTCATCAAGCCTGCGAGCGAGCCTGATCCCACCATCTCATTCATTGCGCTGCGCGAGCCTGGTGGCCGACTGATCTCGGTTTATTCCGCCTACTCACTGCATTACGTCGGCGGCGTGAATGGCGCGGACATTTCGGCGGATTACTACGGCATGTACTGCGAAGCATTGAATCGCCTGCAGACCGGTGGCAGCGATGGTCCACCCTTTGTCGCGCTGATGGCAAACGGCACCAGTGGTGACGCGAACAACATCAACTTCCGCAACCCGCAGCCGCGCAAGAAGCCCTATGAGCAGATGCGCTATGTGGCAGAAGACGTGGCTTCAAAAGTGAACGCCTCTCTGGCGAATGTGACCTGGCAAAACAGCGCCCCTCTCGCCGCCCGTTACCGTGAACTTTCCATTGCCTGGCGCAAGATCGATCCCGCACTCATCGCATGGGCCAAAGAGACCGAGGCGAAAACGCCCCGCATCCAGGGCAAGGCCGATCTGCCGCTCTCCTATGCCGGTCGCGTGCAGCGCCTGGCAAAGGCCAGTCCTGAAACCAAGGCGG
This sequence comes from Prosthecobacter sp., assembly GCF_029946185.1. Lineage (GTDB taxonomy): Bacteria > Verrucomicrobiota > Verrucomicrobiia > Verrucomicrobiales > Verrucomicrobiaceae > Prosthecobacter. The sequence continues at coordinate 16,198 of NZ_JAQSEA010000153.1, read as the reverse complement.
CGGTGCAGATCCTCCGTATCGGCGACATCTGCATCGGCACCACCCCGACCGAGACCTTTGCCGAAACCGGCGTCGAGTTCCGCAAGCGCAGCCCCTTTGCCAAGTCCTTCATGATCGAGCTCGCTCACGGCTACTACGGCTACATGCCCACCCCTCGCCACTTTGAACTCGGCGGCTATGAGACCTGGCCCGGCACGAACAATCTGGAGCCGCAGGCTTCGGTGAAAATGATGGATGCGCTGCTGGAGATGGCTGCGGAGGTGAAATAGTCCCGCTTTGTGCAGGGCTGGCTGAAGTCTTCAAAACAATGACCCCATGAAGCACGCTTTCATTTTCCTGCTGATGCTCCATGCCACTTTTGCATCCGCCGCATGGCAGGCAGGTGTGGCCAAAGCAGACATTACCCCCACCGAATCAGTGCCCCTCGCGGGCTACGGTGGGAAGACGCGCATGTCGCAGCGGGTGGAGCATGCGATCTGGTTGAAGGCGCTGGCGCTCAAGGATGACTCGGGCGCGACTTCGGTGCTGGTGACAGCGGATTTGGTGGGGCTGAGCGACAAGATGGTCGCCATCATCGCGAAGGCCGCGCTGGAAAATCATGGCATCCCGAGAGAGCGGCTGATCTTGAATGCCTCGCACAATCACTCCTGCCCGGTCACGGCGGATGTGCTCTGGTTGTACTATGAATTCACGCCGGAAGAAGCGGCGGTGAAGGATCGCTACACGGCGATGGTTTACTCCAAGTATGAGGAGGTGATCGGTGCGGCCATCGCAAATCTCGAGCCTGCGGAACTAGCGTTTGATCAAGGTCTCGCGGGTGTGGCTGTGAACAGACGACGCTCACGCGGCCCGGAGAGCCGCGCATTTGGCGGGCAGGTGGATCAGGATGTGCCGGTGATTGCTGTGAAGACCGGGAAGGGGATCAAGGGCATTGTGTTTGGCTACTCCTGTCATACGACGGCGCTTGGCGGCTTGAGCATCAATGGTGACTACGCAGGCTTTGCGCAGCTTGAACTGGAGAAGACTTTTCCAGGCTCGGTCGCGATGTTTGTGCAGAACTGCGGTGGCGATGCCAATCCGCTGCCGCGCATTCGGGGCAAGGATGTCGAGGCGACGGAACTCGCGAGCATGTACGGCAAGATTTTAGCGGAAGCCGTGCGCCAGACGATCAGCACTCAGATGCCTCCACTCAATGGACCCATTCACGCGGCGATGGGTGAGACAGAGCTGATGCTCCAGCCCGGGATTCCGCTCGAAGAACTCAAGCAACGACTTCCCAACCTCACGGGCATGCCGAAACGCGAGTTCGAGCACTTCATCCACCAATACGCAACACTCGGTTCTCCACCGGATCGCGTGAAGTATCCCATTCAGGTCTGGCGCATTGGCGCTGATTTCACTTTCATCGCGTTGACCGGAGAAACGGTGGTGGATTACTCGCTCAAGTTCAAAGCAACCTACGGCTGGAACACCACTTGGGTTTGCGGCTACAACAACGATCTCACCAGCTATGTGCCGAGTCTTCGTGTGCGCAAGGAGGGCAGCTATGAAGGTGCCACGGGGATGTTTGAGTACGGCCACCGCGCGCCTTACACCGAGGCGGTGGAGGAATTGATCACCGCTAAGGTCGAGGAGTTGGTGAAGCAGGCGAAGTAACTATTTGCTCACGACAGGAGCCGTCTGCTCCGGCGTCACTCTGCCGCCGGGCAATTCCAGAATGCGGATGTTGCGGAAGCGAACCTCAGCACCTTCGGATTCAAGACAGAGGTAGCCTTTGCGCACAGTGGACTGGCTGATGCCGTTGACGAACTTGCCGTTGATCGAGAGCTTCACGGTGCCGTCGACGCAGACCACATCGTAGGTGTTCCATTCGCCCTTGCCCTTGCAGCGCATTTCCGAGGACATGCTGCGTTTGCCACGCGGATTGTCAGGGATGCCTTCGAGGCCGTTCGCCCCAAACAGTTCACCCGAGACGTAACCGGGATGATTCGGTTTGCCATCTTTGTCGAGATGAAGGTTCGGCCATTCAAGCTCCAGCATCTGGACCTCCATGCCTTTGGGCAGATTTTTGCCCGGCGCAACGCTGCCTTCGCTCCATGCAAACACGCCGGAGTTTCCGCCCGCTTCCATGTGCATCCACTCGATGTGCAGGATGAAGTTCTCATACTGCTTCTCACTGCGCATCACGCCGATGGGCAGACCTTTGCAGACGAGCAGGCCGTCTTTGACGCTCCAGGTGTCGGGGCTTGTGTTCACATCCACCCAGCCGGTGAGATCCTTGCCGTTGAAGAGATCGCGCCATTGCGGTGCGTCGTCAGCGAGCAGGGCAGTGCCAAAGATTAAGCTTAGAAGAATGTGTTTCATGGGGTGATTCTTACAGCGCGTCCAGGACGGGCTTCTTTCATGAGTTTGCCATCACGCACGACGGGAATGCCGTTCACGATGACATGTGGAATACCAGCGGAAGGTGCCGTTGGCGACTCAAAGGTTGCGCGGTCGATAACGGTCGCCGGATCGAAGACGGTGATGTCCGCGTCGGCACCCAGGGCGATGCGGCCTTTGCCTTTCATCATCGGAACGTATCCTTCAAGACGCCGGGCCGGCAGGATCGTCATCTTGGCGAGTGCCTCCATCAGCGGCAGCAGCTTTTTTTCGCGTGAGTAATGGCCCAGCACGCGAGCGAAGGTTCCAGCGCCGCGTGGATGGCCTGTGCCATCAATGAAGGGAACCCCGTCGCTCGCGATCATCACACCAGGATGTGCGATGGCCATCTCGACATTTTCATCCTTCATCATGTAGATGATCACCCAGCCGCCTTGCTTGCGGTAGCGCTCGAAACTGTCCTGCGTGAGCCGTTCACCTGTCGTGGCCCAGGCGAGATCGCCGTAGTCGATCTTGAGATTGGCCTGCCAGCCGGGATTGAACATCGCGGACTCCAGCACAGTGGATGCGGCGGTGTAGGGGTACACTTCGGTACTGATGTCCATGCCTGCGGCCTTGCTGGCATCGATGAGTTTTAAAACTTCACTCATGTCGCCGATGGCGCTGCTGCCGACATGCACGATGTGCAACGCCGCGCCGGTCGTTTTTGCGGCGGTGATCGCTTCCTGGATTGCGGCGATGCCAAAGGCGCGCGTATGCACAAACGCAGGCACCTTGCGCTCAGCGGCGATGCGAAACATGGCCTCGATCTCGCCCGGTGCGGCGGCAGGCGTGTAGTTGATGCCAAAGCCAATGCCCAGCGCGCCTTCATCGAGTCCACGGTGTATCGCGTCGCCCATGAGCTTCAATTCTTTGTCCGTCGCCACCTTGTTTGCTCCATCAGGCTTCGCGCCGAGTCCCGCGACCTTTGCACGGTTGATCGCCCAGTGCCCGATCTCCAGTCCGGGATGAAATGCGGCAAAGCGTGCGGCGATGTGGCCGATCGTGGCTCCATAGTTCAGCGGTGCCGTGCCTTCCATCGAACGGTACCAAGCGGTCACCGGATACACGCCCGCTTCGAGGTCGAGCGCAGTGGTGACGCCATCACAAGCTTTGATCTGCATGTCAATCGTGGTCTGCCCATGCGCATGGATGTCGATGAAGCCGGGCGCGACGACATGTCCCTTCACATCCAGCGTTTCTTTACCGACAAGCGGCGTTGCGGAGATCGCGACGATTTTGCCCTCACGAATGCCAATATGACGAACCGCGTCCAGATTTGTCGCCGGGTCCATCAAACGGCCGTTATTAAGCACGAGATCGAATTCTTCCGCGAAACAGTGGCTGACATGAAAAAACAACAGGAGGAGCAAATACGATCTCATGAACGTGAAACGGCATGCGGGGTTGATTTCTTCGTCAGGTGGGACGCTCACGTTGTATTATTGTGATGTCTAGGGTGAACATTGACGGTCTAAAGGCGGGACTGCGGGTGGTTATTGCCACACTCACGGCGATTCAAAAAGATCGAACATGGCTTTCGCCTGCTTGTCTCAGATTACACCCCCGGGCGTGCAAAATTTCACGCCCGACCCCCAAATGACTAACCTCCGTTTATTCCTGCTGGCCTCGCTTTGTGTGGGATGTTCTTCCTGTCAAAGTGTCTCCAAAGTCGCTCCCAGCAAGCTGGTGAGCGTGCATTCCGGCAGCACCCTCAGCAATGTCAAGACTACCGCGTACACTCAAAGTGAGAGCGATCACATCGTTTATGGGGCCAAGAGCGCCGTGGGAAATACCCTCAAATTTGGCGCGGTGCGCAGCGCTGCCACCGACTGGTCTGTTTACCCGGTAGGCACAGAATTCAAAATCGAAGGCGAGCCCTATGTTTATCAGGTGGACGACTACGGCTCCGCGCTCGTCGGCACCCAGACCATCGATCTTTATCGCCCATCCAAGGCATCCATGGATCAGTGGGGCGCCCGCCAGGTCAATATCAAGGTGCTCAAATGGGGTTCCTTTGACAAGAGTCTCGCGATCATGAAACCGCGCGAAGGGATCAAACCCCACATTCGTGAGATGGTCAGCGCGATCGAGACCCGCCGTCCTCCAGACTCCTGATACGGTAGGGCTACAGCAGCTCTGCCATCACCTTGCCGCCTTCGTGCACGATGGGACGAGGTCGGCCCTGAGGGTCGATCCAGTTGGTGTTCTGTTCGATGCCGAGATGATGAAACACCGTGGCGGCCAGATCACCCGGCGCGACGCGGCGGCTCTCGATCTCTCCGCCATGTTTGTCGGTGCTGCCGATGACCTGACCGTGGCGCAGACCGCCGCCGGCCATGACCATGGACATCACCCGCGGCCAGTGATCGCGGCCAGCATTCTTGTTGATCACAGGACTGCGCCCAAATTCGCCCATCATCAAAATCAACGTGCTGTCAAGCAGCCCTCGGTCTTCGAGATCCGTGACGATGGCATGCAGTGTGCGGTCCACGCTGGGCAGCAGCGGGGTAAGGCCTTTCTTGATGCCGCCCCACTTCACTTCATCACCATGATGATCAAAGTAACCCCAGGCACCGCTGACAGTCACAAAGGTGGATCCGGCCTCAATGAGCCTGCGCGCGAGCAGGGCTTTTTCGCCGATGCTGTCGCGACCGTATTTGTCCCGCATCGCGGATGATTCCTCATCCAAATTGAGCGCGTGCTGTGCGCTGCCGGTCATGAGCACCTCATAGGCCTGCTGGGTGAAGTGATCCGCTGCTGCGATGGATTCATTGGTGCCGATGCCACGCTTCCACTGGTCCATTTGCTCGGCCAGCGCGCGGCGGGTGCCGAGTCGCTCGATGTTGAGACCTTCGACGAGTTTGAGGCGGCCTGACAAATCTTTGCCGCTGACCGGATTGAAGGCATTGCCCATGTGGCCCGCGCCCCAAATATCGGCGGGCAGCGAATCAGCGAGTGCCACATAACCCGGAATGCCTGGGGCATTGGCACCCCGAAACTTTGCAGCGATGGAACCCATGGATGGATAGCCGCCACCGTCACGGCCATCGTTCGTGCGTCGCGCGAGCGGATTGCAGGCCTGCATGGTGATGGGGGTGTGATCGCTGGCGCTGCAATCGACCGAGCGAATCAGCGTGAGCCGGTCCATGATTTTCGCAGTCAGTGGCAGATGCTCACACACGTGGATGCCCGGAACTTTAGTCGGGATGTGGCCGAAGGGGCCGCGAATTTCGCTCGGTGCATCGGGTTTGGGGTCCCACATGTCGATGTGGCTCGGGCCGCCCGAGAGCCAAAAAAGGACGACATTCGTCTTTCGCGTGGCCTGTCCCGCCGCTGTTGCGAAGGCTTGCTGTTGGAAGAGGGAGGGGACTGAAATGCCTGCCAGTCCCGCAAGCCCGGTCTGCAAAAACCCGCGGCGCGTAGTGCCGATTCGCAGCAAATCGCCGCCCACAGGGCTGAAAGCCTGCGGAATGCTCGGTGGGGGACTGGCCGTGGTTTTCATGCGTGGGAGGGCTGAGGGCAGAAGAACCTACGTCGCGAGACGACCGGCCTTGCTTTGGCCGGGCAAATCACTTCACCGGCGCTGGAAACAGTGTCTGCATTGCGCGCACGGTCCGATCGACGAGGATCTGGCCGCCTTCGGGGCCGACTTTGTTGACGTGCGGCAGTCCGCTGTAGCTCCCGCCTTCGATGGCGAGGGCGGTGGGCAGATACATGCCGCAGCCGTTGGTCAGCTGGAGCACGAAGGTCTGCTGCGCAGGACTGCGCGCTTTCATCTGGATGCCCCAGTCGAGATAGAGCTCAAAGGTGTTCGTCGTGACGGCGACATCGCCGATGCGCAGCACATGCAGCTCCATGCTGTAGGGCGGAAGTTTGTCCGCCTCTTCAAAACGCTTCACGATGCCGCGTTCGAGTCCCAGCATCGTGATGACGCGGTTGTCCGGTTTCTCAATCACGCTGTATTGCGCGATGTTCTTTTTCGCGTCCTCATACTCTCGCTCTAAAATCTTGCGCGGTGGCAGCGCGAGGTCTTCGACGATGTGCGCGAGCGGTGCCGCGCTACGGATGTCGGCCTTTGCGGCGTCAAGCGTGTCCAATACGGCATTGCTGATGCGGCGGCCGAGTTCCTGCTGCCGCGTGAGACCGCGCAGCGCGATCATTCTTGCCTCAGCATCTTTGCGATACTGCGGATGCGGCGATTGATCGCCTGCCGCACTGCACCAGCCAAGCACGGTGAGCTCCGGCGCATTCAGTTTGGCCTTCAACTGCTCTCGCGCATCGTGCCAGAAGTCCGCATTCAGCGCGCTGCGGCTTTCCACCTCCTGTGAGGGACAGGCGACGTTGACTGCGATGGCCTGGAGCTGCTTTTCCGCATTCCAGAAGAACAGCGTCTCCACACCTGAGTCGTAGCCCGCTTCAAGATGGCGAAAGCGCGCGTTGTTGGTATTGGCATACATCTGCGCATGCCCGTCTGCGAAAACGGAGCGGCGATTCTCACCGATCTGCGCAAATCCGAGCGTCCAACTCACACTGCCGGGCTTCCGGTTCTTCCAGGCCTTGACGCAGGCTTGCGAGAGACGCTCGATGAAAAATGCCGTGTATTCTGCCGGTTGCATGACGCCTTCCTTGGGAATCGGATAGGTGATCAGGGTCTCCTCGGCGATTTCCGACGTGACCGGCGCAGTATGTGTGTGCGTGGCGGACACGATGATCTTGCGCACATCAAGGTCGGGAATGAGCGGTTGCAGGTGCCTGCGGAACTGATCGAGCACCGAATGGTGAATCGCCACGAGATCGCATGATATGAGCACCGCTTGATCGACAACTTTGCCCCCATCCGTCGATTCCATCGCTACCACTGCGGCAATGATCGCTGTTTCTGGCTTCTGCGAGATGCGCGTGCCGAACTGACCGGCGAGTGCCACCGGTTGGTCCGGGGTGATATCGGCGGTGGCGGAGCCGATTCGCAGTTCAGACGCACGGGCTGACAGTGAAATGAGGAGGCAAAGGAGGAAGTGTTTCATGACCGTTGGAGTCATTCAAACGGTCTTAGGGAGGTATTTCCTCCCAACGGACGGTCAATCCTGCCCACAGAAAAGCACCGAGGTAGCCGGTCGATTTAGGTGCCTAGGAGGCCGGGCCGATGAGTTTCCGTTTGAGCCGCCCCCTCTTTCGGGCTAGGCAACCCGCCACCCATTTTCCATGAGCAGCCCTTCCGCACACACTTACAAACAAGCCGGCGTCGATATTCACGAAGCAGCATCGCTGGTCGATGACATCGGCGTGCTGGTGAGGAGCACCCAGCAGAAGCGGAAGCTGGCCAATCCCTTTGGCCTGTTCGCCGCCGCCTACGACCTGAGCGGATATAAGCACCCCATCATCCTCACAGGCTGTGACGGGGTCGGCACGAAGATCGAGCTGCTGCTCAAGCACGACCAGCTCGAAGCCGCCGGCAAAGACCTCGTCGCCATGAACGTGAACGATGTGCTCACGACAGGGGCGGATCCCATCATGTTCCTCGATTACGTGGGCATCCCGAAGATCCAGAAGACGCAGATCACCCGCATCATCGCTGGCATGACCGAATACCTGGTGGCGTGCAACTGCATCCTCGCTGGTGGTGAGACGGCCGAGATGCCCGGCATGGTGCCCGAGGGCATGGTCGAGCTCAGCGGCTTCGCCATCGGTGCCTGCGAAAAGGAAGATTTGCTCGATCCCGGCACCATCGCCGCTGGCGATGTGCTCATCGGCTGGCCCAGCGCAGGCTTCCATGCGAACGGCTTCAGCCTCGTCCGCCGCATCATCGAGAAGGAAAATATCCAGTTCAGCGAGGACGAAATGCGCACTCTGTTGCTGCCTACTCTCCTCTATCATGAGCAGCCCGCTGCTCTCAAAGCCGCAGGCATCCGCCCGAAGGCCATGGCGCATATCACCGGAGGTGGTCTGCCAGAAAATCTGGGCCGCATGTTCCTGAAGCGCGGTCTCGGCGCGAATCTGCGTATTCCATTCTGGCAGAACGACGTGGTGCAGAAGGTGCTGCGTCATGCTGACAAGAAGGACGCGATCGACACCTTCAACATGGGCCTCGGCTGGGTGGCAATCGTTTCGGCAGCCGATGCCGACAAAGCCCTGACCTGCGGCAAGGGTGCCACAATCATTGGTGAAATGGACACCAGCGCTCAGGTCAGTGTGGAGATCGTCTGAAAGATTGAGCGGTTCTAGGCAGTGAAGGGAGGTTCCATGAACCGCCGTACTTCTGTTCTTTCGCTCGTTCTTATTTTGGGTGGTCTGCTGAGCGCTTCCGCTCAGCAGCCTGCTCCTCCAACCAAGGCCAAACGTCCTCCGAATCCGGCACTCGACCCGATTCAGGATGTCGCAGGTCTGCCTCGCGTTCTGCTGATCGGCGATTCCATCTCCATCGGCTATACGCTGCCCGTGAGAAAGCTGCTGGAGGGCAAGGCCAATGTACACCGCATTCCCGGCAATGGCGGTCCGACCAAGAACGGTGTCGCGAACATCGCCAAATGGCTTGGCACCAGCAAATGGGATGTGATTCACTTCAACTGGGGCATCCACGATCTCAAGTATATGCCCGATGGCAAACGCCAAGTCGAGCCCGCCGATTACGAGGCCAATCTGCGCAGCCTCGTCGCCACTCTGAAGAAGACCGGGGCCAAACTCATCTGGGCCACCACCACCCCGATCCCGGACGGCGACCTCAATCCACCTCGCAAATTCGGCCAGGTGAAGGAGTACAATGAAATCGCCGCCAAGGTCATGGCGGAGAACGGCGTCGCCATCGACGACCTGAACGCGCACATCACGCCGCAACTCGCCACGATGCAGAATCCACGGGACGTCCATTACACCCCCGCTGGCAGCGAATTCCTGGCGCAGCAAGTCGCCGCAGAAATCAGCAAGGCGCTGGCAAAGTAAGCTCGATCTTGCCGAGCGACCGCTCCGCCACCTCGTTACAATCCCGCCCTCCGATTGTGACGTGCCTCCCGTGGATTCATGTGCATCTTGACCACGCTGTGTTCGACCACACAGCACCAACCCGCCCCATACCTGTCATGAATATCTCGTTCACGCGTCGCCTGTTCGTCCTGATGCTCATTGCCTTGGTGGGCCTCTCCACCCTCCAAGCCGCCGAGGTTCCCTCTGCCACCCCTTCCTCAGCCGCTGAAAAGCTGAAGGAATCCATGCTCCCGCCCGGTGTTTCCTTGTCCCAGGGCATCTCTGAAATCACCGGCGTCGCCATCAGCCCGCTGCTGGGGATGAGCGTCATGGGCGGCTGGACCTATTACAAGACCGAGTCGCATCTGCGCCATCGCCTGCCGTGGTATTGCCATCCCGGCGTGTGGGGCACAGGGCTGGGGCTGATCCTCATCTGCTTTCTCAAAGACTTCCTCGGTGCCGCTGCTCCGGCGCTGGTCAAAAAGCCGCTCGATTTCGCCGAGCTGTTTGAAAACAAGCTCAGCGCCCTCGTCGCCACGGTCGGCTTCGTGCCTTTCGTCGCCCTTGCCATGGCCCAGTTCAACAAGGAGCAGCCGCAGGCCGTGAATCATCTCGCAGACTCCGGTTTGGCCGTGATGCCGCTGGACGGCATGATCGACTTTGGCGTTCATACTCCCTGGATTTCCATTCCGGTGGCCATCGTGGCCTTCGGCGTCGTCTGGCTCAGTTCGCACGCCATCAATGTGCTCATCGCGCTGTCTCCCTTCGGCATCGTGGATGCAGGGCTCAAACTCGTCAAACTAGGCCTCATGTCGTTGGTGGTCGGCAGCGCGCTGATCCATCCCTACGCCGGTGCGGCAGTCTCCCTCCTGCTGATTCTCATCGGTCTGCTGCTCGCCGGTTGGTCCTTCCGCCTCACACTGTTCGGCACGCTCATGGGAAGTGATTTTCTGCTCAACAAACGCGCCACTGCCACCGATGTCGAAACCGGCGTGAAAGGCTTCCTCGCACGCCGGACCGCAGGCGTCCCGGTCCGCACCCTGGTACGGCTCAAGCAGGATGCCGCAGGCCGCCCCGTGCTCAGCTATCACCCGTGGCTGCTGCTTCCCGAGCGCCGCATCGCCGTGCCAGATGCCGGGATGGTCATCTGCAAAGGGCTGCTGCACCCCTCGCTGGCCCAGCGTCCCGCCGAATCACCATCAATCGTCCGCGATACCCTCATCCTGCTGCCGCGTTACCGCCGTCAGGAAGACGCCATCGCACGGCACTTCGGCTGCCAGGAAGTCATGGACGGGGCACTCCTGCGCGGCTTCAAAGCCATGCGGCAATGGCTGGTGGAGATGCTGTCGTCCGGGCGGAAACTCGTGGAAATGCACCCAGGATGAACCTGCACGAGGTTGCGCAGGGCTGAATCCCGCCTATCTACGCGGCCCGCTTATGCACAGCTTCCGCTACCACCAAGGTCAGTTATTCGCCGAAAACGTCTCGCTTCAGTCCCTTGCCGAGAAACACGGCACGCCGCTCTATGTCTATTCCAAGAGCACCATCGCCGGCCATTACACGCGCCTGGACGCAGCGCTGACCAAGCTTGACCACCTGATCTGCTTTGCAGTGAAGGCAAACTCCAACATCGCCGTGCTCAACACCATCGCCAAGCTGGGCGGCGGCTTTGACATCGTTTCTGCTGGCGAACTCTTCCGCGTCATCAAGGCCGGTGGCGATCCCGCCAAATGCACCTTCGCAGGCGTCGGCAAGACCCGCGACGAAATCGAATACGCTCTCAAGCAGGGCATCTACTGCTTCAACGCTGAGTCCGAGGCGGAACTGCATTACATCAATCAAGTCGCTGGCGAGCTCGGCCTGCAGGCCCCCGTGGCTGTGCGCGTGAATCCGAATGTCGATGCGAAAACGCACGCCAAGATCACCACCGGCAAGAGTGAGAACAAGTTCGGCATCGATTTCGACCAGATCCTCGACGTTTACGCCCGCGTGGCGGCCGACTGCCCAAATCTGATCATCAAAGGCCTGCAGATGCACATCGGCTCGCAGCTCACCAACGTGGATCCCTTCCTTGAGGCGGTGCAGAAAGTCATCCCGCTCGTGACGCAGGTGAAGAAGAGCTACGGCATCGAATTCTTCAGCATCGGCGGCGGCATCGGCATCAACTACAAGCAGAGCCTCGACTCCGGTGATTCCACCTGGTGGGAAGAGAATGCAGAAGTGCATCCGCTCACGATTCAGGCCTATGCCGAAGCCGTGGTGCCACACCTCGAACCTCTCGGACTGCGCATTCTTTGCGAACCCGGCCGCTTCATGGTTGGCAACGCCGGTGTCATGCTCACCAAAGTGCTCTACGAGAAGCGCGGCTCTGCCAAAATTTTCAAGATCGTTGATGCTGGTATGAATGACCTCATTCGTCCGACGCTGTATGAAGGCTGGCATCAAATCGTGCCGCTGAAGCAGCCTGCGAACGACACCGTCGAAAAAGTCGATGTGGTCGGCCCCATCTGTGAATCTGGCGACTTCCTCGCTCAGAACCGCGAACTCCCGCTCGTCAAAGAAGGCGAATACCTCGCCGTGCTCAGCGCCGGAGCTTATGGTTTCACCATGGCTTCGAACTACAACACGCGCCCCATGCCTGCTGAAATCCTCGTCGATGGTGACAAAGCCACCGTCGTGCGCGAACGCCAGACTCTCGAAGACGTCCTCAAGGGCGAGCACATCGCCTGATTACATACGCGCACCCACCCGATGCACATCGCCGACATTCTCCAAGACCAGCGTCCCACGCTCTCGTTTGAGTTCTTCCCGCCGAAGAGCGCCGAGGCGTTTGAGGCGCTGTATCAGGCCATCGGCGAACTGGAGGCCTTCAAGCCCTCGTTTGTCAGCGTCACCTATGGTGCTGGTGGTTCCACACGCGAACTGACGCATGACCTCGTGGTTCGCATCAACACCACCACGAGCCTAGATGCCGTCCCGCATCTCACCTGCGTCTGTCATAGCGAGGCCGACATCGCCGCCATTCTGGAACGCTACGCCAAAGCCGGGGTGAGCAACATCCTCGCACTCGGCGGAGATCCTCCGAAAAACCTCGCCAACTACGAGCGCGCCAAAGACGCCTTCCAGCACGCTGCCGACCTTGTGGCCTTCATCAAGAAGTTCAACGACAGTGGCGCGCATCCCGACAAGCGCGGCTTTGGCATCGGTATCGCCGGATTCCCCGAAGGCCACCCCACCACGCCGAATCGCGTGCTGGAGATGGATCACCTCAAGGCCAAGGTCGATGCCGGTGCGGACTACATCTGCACCCAGTTGTTCTTCGATAATCACGACTTCTTCGACTTCCGCGAACGCTGCCAGCTGGCTGGGATCAACATCCCCATCATCGCAGGCATCATGCCCATCACCAGCGCCTCCGGCATGCGCCGCATGGCCGAACTCGCCGCAGGTGCGCGTTACCCGGCCAAGCTCCTGCGTGCCATCCAGCGCTGCGGTGGCGATGAAGCCGCCGTGCAGAAGGTTGGTGTCCACTATGCCACCGAGCAGTGCCGCGACTTGCTCGACCATGGCGTCGATGGCATCCATTTCTATACCCTGAATAAATCCCACGCCACGCGCGAGATTTACTCCAGTCTCGGCATCCGCGACTCCGCCGCCGTTCGCCCGCAATCATGAGCGAAGAACTGCCACTCATTGCTGCCATTGAGGCCGGTGGCACCAAGTTCGTCTGCGCCGTCGGCACCGGCCCGCATGATGTGCGGGACGTCACACGCATTGCCACTACGACGCCGGAAGAAACCCTCGGGGGAGTGACCCGCTTTTTGTCGATGGCCAAGTCGAAGTACGGCTCCATCGCCGCCATCGGCATTGGCTCATTCGGCCCGATCGATCTCGACAAAAACAGCGAGACTTACGGCTACATCACTTCCACGCCGAAACCCGGCTGGCAGTTCACCAACATCGTGCAGAAGCTGCACGATCGTTACCACGTACCCATTGCTTGGGACACGGATGTGAACGCCGCGGTGCTCGCTGAGTACCTCTGGGGAGCCGGGCAGGGCACCGATCCGCTCATTTACATCACCGTCGGTACAGGCGTTGGTGGCGGGGTGCTCATCAATGGCCAGCTTCTCCACGGTCTGCTCCATCCCGAGATCGGTCATATTCTGGTGCCACCACCGCACAATTCTTCGGCGATTCAGCAGGCCTGCCACTGCCCGTTTCACAAAAGCTGCGTCGAAGGTTACGTCAGCGGCACTGCCCTCGCCTCGCGCTGGGGAGTCAAAGCGGATGCCCTGCCGCCCGACCATCCCGCTTGGGAAGAAGTGGCCGATGTTATGGCGCATGCGCTGCTGAACCTCACGCTCAGCATTTCGCCCAAACGCATCATCCTCGGCGGTGGCGTCATGAGCCAGGATCACATCCTGCCGCTCATTCGCGGCCAGCTGCACAAGCTCAACAACGGCTACCTCCGCGTCCCCGAACTCGGCCGCGATATCGACGACTTCATCGTCGCTCCCGGTCTGGGCGCACGCTCCGGCCTCCTCGGCGCGCTGGCTCTCGGCAAGATTGAGCTCGACCGGCATTTGAATCAAAATGCAGTGGCTTAAGCCGTTGCCAATTCAACAAGGTGATTACTAACTGGCCCAAGCAGTAGCTCGTGCCGTTACGCCTGTTCCTTGGTCCAAAACGTCAGCGTCTTCGGTGATTCGGTTTCTTCACCGATCTCCTGCCAGACAAAGGTGGCCTGAAGTTCAGGGCGTTTCACATAGCCCTGGCTGCACCAAAACTCATCGAGCGGACGATAGCCCTCCGGACGCAGCGGATCCTCGGCAGGGCGGTCCACCGCGCAGAAAGTGCTGAATTTGAGGCCCAGTTTCCGAACATGCGCCTCACGCCGCACAAAAAACTCCTTCCCGATGCCCTGGCCGCGATAGGCAGGCAGCAGGATCGATTCGCCGAAGTAGCAGATCGTGGCGAGATCGTAACCCGCCTGCACGAACGCCGCCTGAAATTCAGGCCCTTCATCGAGCATTGGCAGGCAGGTGGTAGCACCCACCACCCGGTCATCATCAAACACCAGAACGACAAGGCTGCCGTTCGACTGCAAGTAGGTGCTCAGGTACTCGCGCTCATGCTCCAGAGTCCCAGCATACAGGTAGGGATACTCACGAAACACAGTGATGCGCAGTTCGCCCAGCGCATCGAGATGCGGTGCCAGTTCAGCCCCATGGAAGTTTTGCAGACGGAGCATGGTCAATGAGACGGGTTTGAAGCGATGAACTCATTCGCCATCGCGCGGATCCTGAGCCGCATGTTGGCCAAGCCATTCAAACGCGTGGGCGAAAGCATTTTGTTGAAGCTGCAGGCTTCCCACACGCGAGGCTCGACGATGGCGACTTCGGCAGGATCGGCGTCGGTGTAAAGATCGCACAGCAGCGCAGCGAGCCCGTTGACCATGGGGGATTCGGCGTCGCAGGTGAAGCGCGTGCGGCCATCCACGAGTTCACCATGCAGCCAGACGCGAGAGACACAGCCGGGCACAAGGTTCGCTTCAGTTTTGTGCGCCTCATCCAGCTTCAGTGCATGCCCGCTTGAGACGAGCGCGTTCAGACGTTCATGCAGATCGTGGATGATGTTCAGGTCGTCGATGAGCGACTGCTGTTTTTCATCAAGGCTCATTTCAACTTAGCGAGTCGGCCCCGGCTCCAGTTGAGACCCGTCTGGATGGCCTCGTCATTGGCGATGGCGGAAGCAAGTTTTTCCCAGATGGCCACGGCGTTGGCAAAGGCGGCCTTCGCCTCAGTCTTCTTGCCGGCACTCTCACTGGTGTGTCCCAGCGAGCCATAAAGCTGCGCGAGCTGGCTGGCCCACATGCGGCGCTCCGGCGTGAGCTTGTCATTGGCAGGCTGTGCCTGAATGAGTGCTTCGAGCGATTCCACAGCCAGCTTCGCAATCGGAATGGCGGCGGTCGTCTTGCCGCTGTCAGCGAGCAGTTCAGCGTATTCACCCCGCAGTTTGGCTAGCAGAAATCCATAGCGCACATTGTCTTTGTCGTCTGCGAGGATCTCATTCACCAGTTCGATGGCGTCCTGCTTCTTCTTACTTGCCTCAGCCGGGTTGCCGGCATCACGCGCGAGAGATGCGAGGGCACCGTAATTGCGCGCAAGCAAGTACTTCACCTCGGCCCACTCAGGCAGCAAACGGATGAGTTCCAGCAGGATCGGGACGGCCTGGTTGTGCGCCTCTTTGGCATCCGCGCCACTGAAATGACGCCCGATGAGTTCTGCCAGTTCGGTATACGCCTCAGCCAGCAGCAGTGCCTGATTCTGATTGCGCGGGCTGCTGCCGAGTACGAGTTCGCCCATGTCCTTCACGGAATCAATCAGCGTGTTCAGCGCCTCTTCGACCTTGCCCGCATCACGCTGGCTGATGCCCTTGGCAAACTTGGCTCGCGCGAGAATGAATTTTTCATCGTTGATCAATTCGTGTCCGATCATCTTGGCATCGAGAATCGTCGGTACGCGCGCCAGCGCCTGCTCGGAGTCGGCCACATCACCGTTGCGCAGCGTACGCAGGCCGTATTCCAGCCACGCACGGGCGCACTCATTGCGCGCGAGACGGTTTTTCGGATCAGCGGCCAGTCCCTTGTCGAGGTTGATCGTGGCTTCCTTGAGCAGCGTGAGGGATTCGGCATGGCGCCCCTCGTGTCCGCGGATGTCGGAGAGGAGCAGGCTGTAGCGGCCCAGCCACTGCTGGTAGAGCGCGATCTGGGCTCCTTCACCGGCCCCCTTGCGGATCAATTCAGCAGCCTGTT
>NZ_JAQSEA010000152.1 GCF_029946185.1 Prosthecobacter sp. | reverse complement strand
GTCGATTTTTCCGCCGCCTCGTCTGTCACCATCAATGTCAGCCAGATTCAAATGGGTATTTTCAATGGCGGCATTCCCAGCCCCGCAAGCACCACCACGGGCAGTTTGACACTTTCCAATGGCACCAACTCCATCACCACGAGTTCGATTCTCATCGGCAGCAGCCCTGCAGGCGTGGTGAACACCAACAGTTCGTCCACCCTGAAGCTCGGATCCGGCACCACGACGATCAATGTGGACACCTTCACCATCGGCGGGGTTCGCTCCAAGGCGGATGTGACCATCGGTGTCGGAGGCTCTTTCACGCTCCGTGGCCAGCAGGGTGGTAGTACGGGGGCCAATCTTTTCATCGGTGACAACGACGTCAACGGCTCCGGCACCCCCAACACTTCCTCCTTGAATCTCACCGGCGCTGCCGCTGTGGACATGCGGATCAATCTGCTGGTCCTAGGCCGCATCGGCAACGGCACCAACAGCAACGGTTACGGCCGTGGCACGCTGACCTACGCCGTGGGCACTGTCGTGGCCGACACCATCCTCATGGCCGAGGCCAACTACACTTCTCCGGGCCCCAGTCCGCTGAGCACCCATGGCACCATCACGCAATCGGGCAGCGCATCCATGCGCTTCCGCGATCTCAGCCAAGGAGACGGCACCGCCACCTACAACTGGCAGGGCGGCACCCTTGGCAACATCGCCGACACCGACCTCACCAATCAGAACGTGACCCTCACGCTGAACGGTGTCGGCGCGACCACGGATGCCACCCTTCGCAGTCTCGATGTCGAAACCGGCCACACCGCCACGTTCGAGGCTGATGCCGAAGTCACAGGCAGCGGATCATTCACCAAGCAGGGCGGCGGCGAACTCATCTTCAAGGGAGTCAACACCAACACCGGCAATGTCCGTGTGTCGGCGGGCACCGTGGCGCTCGTCGCAGACGGCAGCATGGATGATGCCGCCTGGGTCAATCTCGGCGCCGGGGCAGCCTTTGACATCAGCCAGCGCACGGGGGCAGCTTACACCACGGACAGTGTGATTTCGGGTGCTGGCACTATTGGTGGCACAGGTGCCACGCTCACCGTGGGCAGCAACGTGGGCACCACGAACAGTACCGGCGTCCTCAAACCCGGCGGTTCCAGTGTCACCAACAGTCTCGCCTCCGCTGCCACTGTGGGGGATCAAACCGGCACGCTGTATGTGCTGGGAAACCTCACGCTGTCCGGCTCCGCCGCTCGTGCGGATCGTGCCCTGCTGCAAGTGGGCAGCACAACCGACAACGCCGCATCCACCTTCGTCAGTCACGGCAGCGACACCACCACCTGGGTCAATCACATCAGCACGGACTTTAGCGGCTTCCTCACCGGGAACAGCGGCGGGCATGACCTCATCTCCGCCAGCGGGACGCTCACGCTCAACAACAACGGCGGTATCACCGTGACTCTCACGGGCGGGTACACGGGTGTCTTTGGCGATGTGTTCAACCTCATCGACTGGTCCGACGCCGGCCTCAATCTCAATACCTTCACGGTGGGCAATCGGTTTCGCGATGGCACCGAGACCGGGCTGGATCTCCTGCTGCCCACGCTGGGCACGGGTCTGCTCTGGGATACCAGCCTCTTCGAGGCGTCGGGCGTTTTGGTCGTCGTGCCCGAGCCAGGCCGTGGTCTGCTGCTGTTGCTCGCTTGCATGACTTTAATCTGGCGGCGCAGGCGTTGAATCGGGCCTCAGCACGATGCGAGTGGCGACTCGCTCTTGACCTCATGGCCAGCCTCTTGACCTCTTGACGCTCCATGTCCGACGCCAGCACCACTCCCATGATGAAGCAGTACCTCGCCATCCGGCGCGAACTGCCGGAGGATGTGCTGCTGTTCTTCCGGCTGGGGGATTTTTATGAGCTGTTTTTTGAGGATGCGAAGACGGCCGCGCCGATTCTGAATGTGGCGCTGACGAAGCGCAATGGGGTGCCGATGTGCGGGGTGCCGCATCATTCCTCGCAGGGATACATCGCGAAGCTGATCAAGGCGGGGAAGCGGGTGGCGATTGCGGAGCAGACGACTGAGCCGACGCCGGGAAAGATCGTGGAGCGTGCGGTGTCGCAGGTGCTGAGCGCGGGGACGATCAATGACCTGAACTTGCTGGACTCGAACCGCTCGAACTACCTGGCGGCGGTGTTTCGCGAGGGGAAGAAACTTGGGCTGGCGTATGTGGACCATACGACGGGTGAGTTTGAGGTGGCGGAGTTCAAGGACACGACTGAGCTGGCGGATGAACTGGAAAGGCTGCAGGCGAGTGAGATTTTGTATAGCGAGGAGCAGGGGGATTTGATCGCGGCGCTGGGGAGTCCGAGCTGTGCGCAGGCGATTGAGGGCTATTTGTTTTTGATTGATCAGGCGCAGCACAGTCTGACGCAGCATTTCAAGGTGCAGTCGCTGGATGGCTTTGGCTGTCAGGGACTGAGTGCGGCGATTGGTGCTGCGGGGTGTATTTTGCAGTACTTGCAGTTTCAACTGCGGCGGAGTGTGGAGCACATCCAGCGGCTGCGGTATGCTCAAATTAGCGATGTGGTGCTGATCGATGCTGCGAGCCAGAGCCACCTGGAGCTGGTGTCTGCACGCGGTGGGAATGCGCACACGCTGCTGAGCGCGCTGGACCGCACGTGCACGCCGATGGGTGCGCGCAAGCTGCGGCACTGGGTGCTGCACCCGCTGCGGGATCTTGAGCTGCTGACGCAGCGGCAGGACATGGTGGCGGCGCTGCTGGAGGAGTCGATGTTGTTTAGCCAGATCCGCACGCTGCTGAAGGAGGTGCGCGATTTGGAGCGCACGAGCTCGCGGCTGAGCCAGGGGAGCGGCAATGGGCGTGATCTGCTGATGCTGGCGTCTTCGCTGGAGGTGGTGCCTGCTTTGCGGGCGGCGCTGGAGCAGCTGATCCATGTGGGAGGTGAGAATGAGCCTGCTGCTGAAGGAGGGATCAGGATGATCCCTCTCCTGCTGGCGCGGCTGCATGATCTCACGGGGATCTCGCAGGAGATTCAGCGCTCCATCGCGGATGAGCCGCCGATGCAGATCAAGGAGGGCGGTGTCTTTCGCGAGGGGTATCTGCCTGCGCTGGATGAACTGCGCGCGGCGACGACGCTGGGCCGGCAATGGATCGCGGATTTGCAGAACCGGGAGATCGAGCGCACGGGGATCAAGAGTCTCAAAATTAAGTACAATGCGGTGTTTGGGTACTTCATTGAGATCACGAAGGCGAACGTGGGCAGTGTGCCGAGCGACTACCACCGCAAGCAGACGACGGTGAATGGGGAGCGCTACATCACGGACGAGTTGAAGCGCATGGAGGACAAGATCCTGGGCAGTGAGGAGCGCAGCAAGGCGTTGGAGTATGAGGAGTTCCTCGGCCTGCGCGGGCGTGTGCTGGAGCATCTGGCGCACATTCAGGAAACGGCGGAGACGATTGCGATTTTGGATGCGCTGGGGTCGCTGGCGGAAACGGCGCGGTTGTTTAACTACACGCGGCCGGTTTTGAATGAGACGCGGAATTTGTTCATCCGTGATGGGCGGCATCCGGTGCTGGATCAGAACCTGACGGGCGGGGAGCGCTTCGTGCCGAATGACATCACGCTGGAGCCTGAGGAGAGCCGGCTGATTTTGATCACGGGGCCGAACATGGCGGGGAAGAGCACGTATTTGCGCATGACGGCGCTGCTGACGCTGATGGCGCAGATTGGGAGTTATCTGCCGGTGGCGAGTGCGGAGGTGGGGCTGGTGGATCGCATCTTCACGCGCATCGGCGCGAGTGATGACCTCGCGCGCGGGCAGAGTACGTTCATGGTGGAGATGAATGAGACGGCGCTGATTTTGAACAATGCGACGGAGCGAAGTCTTGTTATTTTGGATGAGATCGGGCGTGGGACTTCGACGTTTGATGGCCTGAGCATCGCGTGGAGCGTGGCGGAGCATTTGCATGACCACATTGGAGCGCGCTGTTTGTTTGCGACGCACTACCATGAGATCACGGCGCTGGCGCAAAGCCGTGGTGCGGTGAAGAATTACAATGTGGCGGTGAAGGAGTGGAATCAGCAGATCATCTTTTTGCGAAAGATTCTTCCGGGCTGCGCTGAGAAGAGCTATGGGATCCAGGTGGCGAGGCTGGCGGGTTTGCCGGAGGGGGTGATTGATCGTGCGAAGGAAGTGCTGCAGCAGCTTGAGGCGGGGCATCAGCCTGCGGAGAGTGTGAAGGAGGTGCCGGTGGCGACGAGCGTGCCGGCGAAGGCGAGGAAGAAGGCGGTGAGTGATGAAGCGGCGGGTCAGATGGTGTTGTTTGGGTGATCAGGAGTTCCGAGGCTCCAGGCCGTCGTATGGAAGCATCTCGACAATCCCTGCCAATGCAGGTAATCTCCAGACATGACGACCGCATTGCCTTTCATTGACGAACTGCGCCGCATGCCCGCCGACCGGCTGGAGGAAACGGCGGATTACATTCACGCCCTCATTGAAGAGCGCCGTGTGCGCCGCGAGCACATGATCGATGCCACCTCAGGAAGCCTCGCAGGTGAAGAAGGTGCAGCACTAGAAACCGCTCTGGCCGAATGCAGCACCGTAGATGAAAACGCCTGGTAGCCTCGCCCTCGACAGCAGTATCATCGTCCTTCACATGCGGACGGCTGATCCTGTGATTGCCGCCAAGCTCAAGGCGGCCACGGAGCTTTACCTCCCTCTCACAGCACTCGGAGAAATGCGCTTCGGCCTCCAGCGCGCTGGCAACAGCCGCCGTGCCATCGAGCAATGGGAGCGCTTCTCCCGCGAGGTCGTTCTTCTCTTGCCCGATGACGCCACCGCCACCGTATATGCCGAACTGAAGCAGGCTCTCGCCATCAAAGGCAAGCCCATCCCCGAAAACGACCTCTGGATCGCCGCCACCGCCAAAAGCCATGGTCTGCCCCTTTACTGCAAGGATGCCCACTTCGATGAACTGGCCGATCTGATGACGATCATTCAGGCATGAAGACGCCGATCTCAATCCCCGGCTGCACGGAGAAGCGTTATGAGATTCTGGTGACGAGACTCGCGGGTTTGTCGGAGGGGGTGATTGATCGCGTGAAGGAGGTGCTGCAGCAGCTTGAGGCGGGGCATCAGCCGGCGGAGAGCGTGAAGGAGGTGCCGGTGGCGACGAGTGTGCCGGCGAAGGCTAGGAAGAAGGCGGTGAGTGATGAGGCGGCGGGGCAGATGGTGTTGTTTGGGTAGAAGTATTCGCCGCAAGCACGTGAAAACGGGCTCTTGCCATAGGTCAAATATGGGGTCACACCTCAGCAATGGATATATTTCGCAGTCCCGAGACAAATACCTTTTTTAGTTATGATGAAGCAGCGGCTAAAGATGAGTTTGAGAGGCGAAGCTTTTCAGACCGTCTGACTCGACTGATCATAGATGAGCGTGGGGGCAACCCGTTGGTCGTCTCTATCGTCAATCCTTGGGGAGGAGGCAAAAGCACGATACTTCGATACATCCAGGACGCCGTAGCCGCAACCACCCGGGACGAATCACCACATATCAAAAATTGCCGGATTACGACGTTCAATCCTTGGCGATATGCAGGGGAAGATCAGCTTCTTTTTCATTTGTTCGAGCGCCTCGTAACTTCGATCAACGAAAAGAGTCCGCTAAGCGCTTCTCAAGCGATACTTAAGCTCTTGCCGAAATGGATAAAACGCACTGCCCTAATATGTAACTGGCTGGCACCAGGAACAGGTTCATTGCTTGAAGGGTTTTTTTCCACCATTTCGCCCGAACAATTTGAGATTCATCTGGATGCCGTTCGTCAAACAACCCGTGAGTATCTCGCCAAAACGGGCGTTCGAGTCATCATGCTGCTGGATGATGTGGACCGGCTCGATCCGGATGACATCATGCTACTCTTCCGCGCACTGAAGCTGATCGTGGATCTGCCCAACACCACTTTCATCATTGCCATGGATGACGAGCATGTAAGCGATGTGATCGGCAAACGTATCGGCGGCGGCATAGAGGGTGGCCGCCGATACATTGAAAAGATAGTGAATGTGCGACTCTCAGTCCCCAAAATTCCCGATGACGTTCTTGACGATTATGTCATGCAACGTTTCAAGGCTGTCTGGCGCAGGGAGCTTAAAGAACGCGCCAAGGCTCTAGGAACTGCTCAAAAATCCAAACCAACTGAACCAGACCCTCAGGACGAAGAACGCACGAAAAGTATTTTCCGTGCGCTCCACCTCCATCACATCAAGACGCCGCGCACTGTGAAATCCATCGAAAATGCTTTTGCTTTTGCACTCGGGTTGTTGCCGGATGAAGTAAACGCAGGCGATGTGCTGCTTTTGGAGGCCACCCGGCTTTTGCATCCCCAGCTTTACCTTGCCCTGCCTGAGGTGATTCCAAATCTGGAGAAGAACATCTCCAGACCTTTCATCGAAACCATGATGAATGAAGACGCCGACAATCAAAAAACTCGCGAACAAAAGGCAAAAATTGTTCGAGATCTCGTTAATCTCATTCAGACATCACCTTTTTTACCGCAAAAGCCAATCGAGGAAGCGCTTATTCGCTGGTTTCCTCAGCTCGGTGATTTTTATTCCCGTGATGAAGAGGAGGAAAACGAACGGGCAAAACGCATTTGCTCTCCAAATTATTACTTCTGGCGCTATTATTCTGGCGCAGTGCATAAAACACGCGATGTCGCTGATGCCGATGTCGAAGACTGGCTAGATTTAGCAATCAATTCGGAGAAAAAGTCCCAAGCCGTCGAGGCGTTAAAGAATCATCTGGGCAAACCTTATTTCCGGGTATTCTTCAAAAAACTGGGGGACTTTTTGATCGCAAGACAGGACAGCGTTTTGCCATTAAATATCATCGCTGAGGTCGCTTCAACTTTTCCAGAAGAAGAGGGCGTCGATTCTGCTTGGAGCCTCTGGCACCAAGCGACCGCGATGATCAACACTGTCATAAAGAAGACGAACGATAAAAAGAAGCAGATCGCGATAGCAACCGAAATCGTCAAAGCGACCAAAAACCTCAGATGGAACTTCGTTTTTTTTGATCATGTAGCGACCGCTGATTACCTAAACTTCCGTGCCAAGGAAGGAGAAGAGCAGCGCCAGCCTTCGCCGTTTGATGAGGAACTAGCTCAACAAAGCATTGAAGCTTATGAGAGCGGCTTTTCCCCTCAATCAAATAACCTTATCTGCAAAATGGTCTGGTCCATTTGTAGAAATCTCCAGATACCCGATCTCGCAGCGCGAGTTCACAAACTGGCCAAAGAGAACCCTGACGTCGCGCTACAGTTCCTTGTTGCTGGTTGTACTTTCGTATCAAGCGAGAGTCACAAAGCAGCCTGCTGGCAGTGGAACGGCGACAAGGGACTGAGTGAGGTAGAAAAAATTATTCCTATGTTAGCACTCAAGCTGATCTTAAAAGACTTGCCAAAGAAGCCACATGGACTCGAACTGCCTTCTGATGACTTCGAATGCCTCACCCTCCAAGGAGTTGGTTGGGCCTGTCTAGACAGCATTCGGGAAAGGGAGGATAAAATGAAAGAGCCAAACGCTACTGAGGCACAATGAACAAAGAGATTTTTAACGCTGGGACCACAAGCCGACAACAATGGTGTCTTGGCTCCGTTTAACAGCCCCACCACCATGCGCACGCTCCTCTTTCCTTTTGTTCTCTCGTCGGTCGCCTTTGCGGACACACCCAAACTTCGTGGCATTGGGGAGGCGATGCGGGGGATGATTGAGAAGGGGGAAGTGGCGGGGGTGGTGACGGGGGTGGCGAAGAAGGATGGGGTGGTGCATCTGGAAGCAAATGGGATGGCGGACGTGGAAAAGCAGAAGGCGATGAGCGTGGATACGATGTGCTGGATTGCATCGATGACGAAGCCGGTCACGGGGGTGGCGATCATGATGCTGCAGGATGAGGGGAAGCTGAACATTGCGGACCCGGTGGCGAAGTATCTGCCGGAATTTGCTGGGCTGAAGACGCCTGCGGGCAAAGCGGCGAATCTCACGATTACGCAGATTTTGACGCACACCTCGGGGTTGGGTGAGGCGAGTGGAGTGAAGGCGCAGGAGGCGCATACGCTCGCGGATCTGGTGCCGATCTGGCTGGCGACGCCAATGCAATATGAGCCGGGTGCCAAGTGGCAGTACTGCCAGTCCGGCATCAACGCGGCGGCACGGATCGTGGAGGTGATCAGCGGGATGACGTTTGACGAGTTTTTGCAGAAGCGTGTGTTTGATCCGCTCGGGATGACGAATACGACTTTTTATCCCACGGATGCGCAGTGGGGGGAGATGGCGACGGGTTATGCGAAAAACAAGGACACGGGCAAGCTGGAGGCGGTGCCGCCACGCGGGGGCTTCGGGAAACGGGGCCGTCCGCCGCAGGGCAATGGCGGATTGTATTCCTGCGCGAAGGATTATACGCGCTTCTGCCAGATGCTGCTGAGTGGTGGTATGCTGGATGGCAAGCGCATCCTGAGTCCTGAGGCGGTGAAGATTCTCTCATCAGTGCACACGGGCGATCTGCCCTGCGGCTTTTTCCAGAAGCAGGAGTTCGGCAGTCATGGCAAGAACTACGGGTGGGGGATCGGCGTGTGTGTGCTGAAGGAGCCGCATGCGGGGCTGGCGGAAATGCTTTCGCCGGGGACCTTCGGTCATGGCGGTGCCTGGGGGACGCAGGCATGGATTGATCCGAAGAAGGGGCTTATCTATGTGCTGATGGTGCAGCGCGCGAACTTCCCCAACAGCGACGCCAGCCCGGTGCGTGAGGCGTTTCAAAACGCGGCGGCGAAGGCGCTGGGGAGGTGACGAAGATTCACCGCCGCTGCAAGGAGCGATCCACGAGGCCTTCGTAGATTTTGCGGCGGTCGTTGAGGCCGAGGCCTTGGTTGCGAAGGCCGAGCATTTGTTGGTTGATGGTCTCGCGCTGGGAGGTGCTGAGGCGGGAGAGTTTGGCGACCATCTCGGGGGGCGGGGCTTTGGGGTAGCCGTCTGAGGAGAAGCCTTCTTTGTAGTTTAGGGCGGCGGTTTTTGCTTCGTTGAGCTGAGTGGAAGTCAGTGGTGAGGAGTTGCCGCCGGAACTGCTGCCAGCCGATTTGATCTGAGCGGGTTTGGGCGGTGGTTTTTGGTAGCGGACGGAGATAACTTCGCCGCCGGGGATTTGGATTTTGGCCGACCAGGTCTGGATCTCGGCGCTATGGCCGCCTACGTCGACCAACTGCCAGCCCTGGAAGTTGGGGTTTTTGGAGACGACGTGGGACTCGAAGGTTTTGGTGTCGAGGAGGGTGGCGAAGGTGTCGTTTTCGAAATGCGCGACACCGGTGAGGATGAGTGAATCGGAAACGCCGAGGGAGCGGGTGAAGGGGGAATTTGTGACGAGGGCTTCGAAAGCCTCCATGTTCACTGCACGAGGGATTGCGCCATCATCGGCGGGTGGCATGGCTTGCGGAACGGTTTCTGCGGCATGCAGAGTCATAGCCATTAAGAGGCCCATGATGTGGATGTGATGCACGCGCTTCATGGGTCTTGTTTCTGTCGCATGAGGCTGACGGCTCATGGGTGAAGTACGGCAGATTATGAAATTCCTTCCTGACGAAGGGCGAAACTTCTCATGCAAGGAATGCAGGGCCCGTTAGTTTATCCAACAAGCTGACCAACCTAATCCTTCATGTCTACACGCCGCCATTTTCTTCACACTGCCCTGGGGTTTGCTGCCCTTCCACATTTTGCGCGGGCGGCTGCGCCGGGAGGTGTCAGTCTGGGTTTCAGTTTGTATGGGATGAAGACGCTGACTTTGAGTGATGCGCTCAAAACGTGTGCGGAGATTGGTTATGCGAATGTGGAGCTGGCTCTGAATGCGGGATTTCCAAGTGCGCCGACGGTTTTCACGACGGATGCGCGGGCGGAGGCAAAGAAGCAGCTCATGGAGCTGAAGCTGGATCTGCCGTGCCTGATGGTGAACCTGAGTCTCACGGCGGATGACAAGGCACATGCGCTGAATCTGCAGAGCATCCGCGATGCGGCGCAGGTGGCGCGGGATATGAATGGGGCGCAGCCGCCGATCATCGAGACGGTGTGCGGTGGCAAACCGGCGATGTGGGAGCAGCAGAAGGCGGGCATGGTGGAACGCTTGCATGGCTGGGCTGAGACGGCGGAGAAGGAGAAGACCACGATCGCGATCAAAGCGCATGTGGGCAGCGCGGTGAACTCGCCGGAGCGTCTGCTGTGGCTGCTGGAGCAGGTGAAGTCACCGGCCATTCAGGTGACGTATGATTACAGCCACTTTGAGCTGCAGGGCATCGACATGGAGGAAAGCATGAAGCTGCTGCTGCCGCGCACGAAGTTCATCCACGTCAAAGACGCCAGCGGTGATGCGGCGAAGTTCCAATTTTTGCTGCCGGGCGAGGGGAAGACGGATTATGTGAAGTATTTCACCGCGCTGAAACAGCATGGCTACCACGGCCCCGTGGTGGTGGAGGTGAGCGGGCAGATTTTTAGCAAGCCGGGGTATGAGCCTGTGGCGGCGGCGAAGAAGTGCCATGCGGTGCTGGCGGGTGCGCTGGCGAAGGTGGGCTGAAATTATTTGCCGCTCTTCTCACGCAGCTTCTGAAACTCTGACCAGCCTTCCCAGGCGATGCGCTGGAGGTCGGCGCGATCTTTGTCATTGAACTTGCGGGTGATGGGGTTGCCGTCGCGGTCTTTGGTTTTGTAATGGGCGGGTTTTTCCTGGCTGCGGATGTCCGTGACTGTGTCGATGGGCAGGCCGATGGGGCTTTGATTGAAGAGGGCGGCATAGAGCGTGCAAGCTGTGAGGTAGGCCATGGTCTGATTGAGATGCGCATCATTGACGAAGCGCAGGGTCAGATCTGGCCGCTGCGTCTGGCAGCGCTGGGCCACGAGCGCCATGGGCGCGACGGCTGCGTCAATGCGATTGGCCAGCGCGGCAATGGCGCGCTCCTTGGCGAGGATGGGAGCGGGGTCGGGTGGGGTGGTGAGGGCTTTATCGTTCTGAGTGGCAGGGGTGGTTTCGTACAGGATTACGCGGGCACCCTGGGCTTTGGCGAGTTCGGCGAACTTCGGAGCAAACTCGGCGTACGGCGTGGGGTCTCCATCGAGGTCGTCGCGATAGGATTGCAGCACGATGATGTCCCAGGGCTGGCGATTGGTTTCGATCTTGGGGAGCAGCTCACGATGGCGTGCGAGGGCGCTTGGGGCGTACTTGTCCTTGGGGTTGTCGGCGACATCTTTTTCGAGTGCTGCGATGGTGGCCTTCTCCTCGGCCTCGGTGAGGGTGGATTGTTTGACGATGTTCTGTGTTCCCAGCCGCCAGTGATCTTTCAAGGTGCGGCCGCCGTAGATGACGTCGGTGCGGTTGAAGGTCAGCCCTGGATTGCCAGCCTCCGCCATGGCTTTGACCACGGTGGAGAGATTGTGCCGGGCCGTGAAGCTGTTGCCGATGAAGAGGACGTTCAAGGTCTTGGCTGCGTCTGCGGCACCTGCGGCCAAAGGCAAGGAGACGAGGGCGAAGGCACAAAAGGCGAATCGATGGAAGGCGCGTGTGATGTTCATATAATGGCTGGATCGCCCGTGAGAACGCAACGGGGGTGTTTCTCTCTCATCGATTCGTGCTGAGACGGAGAGTTGGTCAGGACTTGTTTTGGCGAAATGGCGTTGACGATTCGCGCTGAAGTCGTCAGCATCACGGAGCCAATCACTCCCCACTTTTCATGACCCGAAGCACCTTCCTCAAATCCACCGTGGCCGCCAGCGGGCTCGTCGGTGTCATCCAAAACCTGCATGCTGCCGATGAGCCGAGCGGCGCTGCGCGGGAGTATTTTGAAATCCGAAAGTACACGCTCAAGAGTCCGGAGAAACAGGGCGTGCTGGATGCTTACCTGAAGGATGCGGCGATTCCTGCACTGAACCGTCTCGGTGTGCGCAACGTGGGGGTGTTCGTGCCGGAGAAGGCGGAAGCGACGGCGGTGGTTTATGTCGTGCTGCGCTACAGCTCGCTTGATCAATTCGCGAAGAGCTCGGAATTGCTGACTGACGCAGCCTTGCAACAGCAGGGCGCGGCTTACCTCGATGCCCCAGCGGCGGATGCGGTGTACGAACGTGTTGAGAGCTGGCTGACGCAGGGCATTGCGGGCATGCCTGCGATGGCGGTGCCGGCCAAGGGCAGCCAGGTGTACCAACTGCGCATCTATGAGAGCCCGAGCGAGAAAACGGGGAGGAAGAAGATCGAGATGTTCAACATCGGCGAACTGGAAATCTTCAAGCGCAGTGGTCTGAATGCGGTCTTCTTTGGCGAGACGATTGTGGGGCCGCTGATGCCGAACCTGACGTACATGCTGAGCTTCAGCGATGCGGCGGCGAAGGATCAGGCGTGGAACACCTTCCGAGTCGATCCTGAATGGACGAAGCTCAAGACGACGCCCGGCTTCACGGACAAGGAGATCGTGTCACGCATCACGAACATCGTGCTGGTGCCGACGCCGTATTCACAGATCTGAGGAGCCGGGGATGACCCCGGCTCCGAAATCGCACCGCGTTAGGATTTGTTTGCCTTGGTCAATACGCTTTGGAGCGTCTTGGCGAATTCCTTGGAGGAGGTGCCGCCGACTTGCTTGCCTACCTCTTTACCCCCGGCATTGAGAAACTCGATGTGGGGTATGCCATTGACGCCGTATTTGGTGGCGGCGCTTTCATTACGCGCATCATCCACATCGATGTAGGCCCAGACGAACTTGTCGTGGAAGGCCTTCACTTCTGCGCTGGGATAGACGTCACGTTTCATGGCCTGACAGGGCGGGCACCAAGAGGCGGAAAAGACGAGGACAACCGGCTTGCCGGAGGTTTTGGCGGCACTCATGGCGGAGGTGCTGCTGTCTTTGAAATCTGGGCTGCCTTTCGGGAAATCGCTGGCGAGAGCGAGGCTCGTGGCGGCGACGAGGGCGAGTAGAATGGTTATTTTCATGGTTTGAGGGTCATAAGGGAACGAATGGTGAGATGCGCGGGAGGTGGTTTTTATTCCCGGATTCTGCGATTGATTGGAAAGTCAGGGTGGATGCCTCTTTTGTTTTTGGTGCATCCATGATCACTGAGATGGCCGATGCGCATTGACTTGGCGTCAGGCTGAATTAAGCCCAGCGCCATGAGCATCTCACGACTTCCGGTTCTTCTTGTCAGTGCTTCATTGGGACTAATTCTTTCGCTGCAACCCAGCGTGGCCAATGAGGCGTACTTTTCGAAAGATGGCAAGACGGTGACGATGGGCCTCGGCGGCAGGGGCCGCACGGGGCTGGTGCAGGTGGACGTAGCCACGGGAAAGATCACCCCGGCGCCTTTGCCAGCGGAGCTGAAGGACGAGAGCATCGACAGCGTGGCCGCAGGCAGCGAGGGTGAAGCTTTGTTTCTGGCGAAAGACGGCGTGTGGGTGTGGACACCGGGTGCGGCCACACCGGTGAAGCACGTGTGCGCCACGGCACCTGTGGTGGGTGCCACGGATCTCTTCGTTTCCACCGTGCCGGGAACGCCGCTCACGGATTGTCTTTTGATTAGCGGTAATGAGAGCGCCGACGCGACGAGCAGGGGCACTTTTTATGGGCGCAAGCCGAGTGGCAAGCATGCCTTTCTGTCCGTTTTTTGCCGGCGTGTGAGCGATGCCACCGGCGGTATTTTTTCCACCGATGGCCGTCTGTTTTTCGTGACTCAAGGCGATGTGTGGGAGGGTGGCATCCAGATGGATGAGGAGGCCGGCACCGAGCGGCTGGGAACGCTGGTCGGCGCACGGATCGCCCCGCTGGGCATCATGAATACGGATGAAGCCAACGGTGGCAACATGTGGGTGCAGCATGTGGCCCCTGCGGGAAAATGGATCTATGCCCAACTGCGCGGACGCCACATGGCGGCAATCATGCGCGTGCCGCTGCCGGCCAAGGCGCTGCACTCGCCCACATCCGACGATACGCTCACCACCCAAGATCAGCTTGATGCCATGACCTACTCGCTGAATAAAACTGAGATCATCTCGGAGGACATGGAATTCGCCGCCGGCTTCTGCGCCACTGAGGTGGGAGGCAAACCGCGGGTGTTTTATTTCGGTGATGCGGAGGAAGACAAAGGCCTGGCGATGATGCTGTGGGAAGGAGCGGGCAAGCCGCGTGTGATTGGCCATCTGCCGCAGGAGTGAGCCGGATCAGCGACAAAAAAAGCGCCCGGAGATGATCTCCGGGCGCGGTCTTGATCAGATCTTACGGCATGCCGTTTCTGCATCAATGCATGCCACGATGGCTGCCGCTGCGATGACCGCCACTGGAGGGGCTGGGAGTTCCTCCCGATGGAGGTCCGCCAGAAGAATGACTGCTGCGGTGGGAAGCACCGCCAAAGCCGGAGCCGCCGGACGAGCCGCCGCCGGAATGATGTGCGCTACCACCGAAGGAGGATGGAGCGCCCAAGGAGCCACGGCTGGAATGATGAGTGCTGCCGCCGAAGGAGCCGCCTCTGGAGTGGTGCGTGGAATGGCCGCTGGAGGGTGCTGGTGAATAGCTGTGACTGGAGTGATGCGATGGCGCACCCGATCTTCCGCCATTGACGCCAAAGCCGCGCAGGGACGACGAAAAAGAGGGGGAGGAATAAGAGCGGTTTGAATAACCGGAATAGGAATAGGGGCGCGAGTTGTAGCTGTTAAAGCTGTTGTATGAAACCACGGGGCGCGAGTTGTAGCCGCCGCCATAGTAGTTTGGTCGCGATGCATACGAGGAGCCATAGCCTGAACCATAACCTGAGCCATAACTTGATCCATAGCCAGAAGAGTAAGGGCCTGCGAGTTGATCACAGGAAGTGAGCGAAACGGCCAGGGTCAGTGAAGCAAGCAGGAGGAAGGTTTTGGTTTTCATTGTCCCCCTCTCCGACGCATGGGCGGAGAGCTTATTCATTCGATTGTTGCGGCAGGTGCGCTCTGAGAGCATCCCTGCTTTTCAAAAACTCACCATGAACGCTCTTCACCGATCGCCCGTGCAGGCCTCAAGATTACGGCTGGTACTCGAGGCGATCAGGCAAGCCGTTGTTGTTGCTGTCGAAGGGCAAGGGATCATCGAGATCTTTGCGGTCATCTTCGTCGTGATCGTGGTCAGGCTGCAGCCAGGAGGCGTCGTCGTTAAGCCATTCTCCCTGCTGGCGCAGCGCATGCCAGAGCTGCACCACGGTATCCGCACGTGTGAGGAGACGTTGTGCAACGTCTTTGCTGAAGAGTCCGCGATCTACGGGCAGCTCCAAGGCGGTAGCCCAGCGATAGAGCGTGGCCCAGTCGGCTTTGTTGTCGGGGTTGAACGTTTTGTCTGTTGTCACGATGCCCCAGGAGCAGAGGGATTCGATGGCTGCACGATCTGCATCGTCCTGACCGACATCTGTGAAGCGCGGTGTTGCAGCGACTTTCCATCCGGGTGGATTTGATTGAGCGCGGAGGAGGCGTGCCAGCACACGGGCGAGTTCGCGGCGGGTCATGACGTGTTCTGCATTGAAGAAGACGCTGCCCTCTTCTGCCGGCCAGATGCCGCGCACGGCGAGCATGTTGGCAGCTTCAAAATGCAGCGTGTCGGTGGGGAGATCCTGCCAGGGCCAGAGCAGCACGCCGGGACCGCCGGTGCCACGGACGAGGCGTAGCTGAATCTCATGCCAGTTTTTTTGCAACGCTGCTGCAGCGCGGGGCTGGATGCCATCGCGCAAGCAGAGCCATGCGAGTGTGGCGCTGGCCTGACCCACGTGCATCATCTGGCCGTGCAAACGCAGCGCGCTCTGCACCACGCTGCTGACGCCGATGTTCTTCGAGCAACCCAGCAGTCCATTCATCTGCACCGGCACGAGGCCACGCAGCGGAAACATCGCCCGGTCGGTGTCCGTGTGCCAGCCACGCGACGGCGTCTGTACGTACAGCCATGGGCCGTTGCGATCTTCGGTGAGGAAACGGCGGCGCGTGGGATGGAAGTCGATGTTGAACTGAAAGCCGAACAGGCCATCGGGCACCATCACCTTGGCCCACTTCGGCTCGCGTGTTTCAGCGCGGATGTCCTGCTCCCGCAGCATGTAGAGCGCTTCCAGACGCAGACCTTCACGCACGTACGGCTTCGGCGGCAGCAGATCGGATGTGCCGAACTCATCGGTGAGCTTCATGTAGCGGAAGCTTTGCGGGAATTCGCCCACTCGATCATGCACCGCTGTTTGCAGGTGGTGGAGCATGCTCAGCGTGTGCTGCTTCGCGTCGTCGAAAATGATCTGCCGCTGCGCGGGCGTGAGATCGACGATGTTCTTCTTCGACGCACCGGCCTCAGTTTTTTCGAGCGCATCCACCACGCGCTGTGGCAGCTGGCACAGGGGATAATCCTGCACGGGCCAGTTCAGAAACGTGGCCTCTGTGCCGGGGGCGAGGCCGTTGTGCCAGCGGTCCACCAGCCGCCGATGCGTGTAAACGCTCCAGCCCGACTGGCTGTAGGTGCCGGTGCTCATGTCGCTGTCCACCCACGGCGGCGTTTTGTCGAGCTGTGCAAAGGAACGCGGATCGTAGATCGACGGTTTGGGAATGACGCTGTTCTTGCCTGCCTCACGAAGCACCACGCACCAGGAGAGCGGATTCATCTCCTGCTGGCCTGCGTCATCGAAGGCTGCGGGGGCACTGGTTTCGCCGAAGCGGGATTTCAAATCGGGGCCCGCGCCGTATTTCGCACCACTGTGGCGAATCACATCGCCCCAGTCGGAGGAGTCGAGGGTGAGCCGGGCTTTGACGGTGAGTGTGCCGGACGGGCTGAAGCCTGAACGACGAACGAAGACACAGCCGGTCACCTGATTCTTATCGACGGTCACCTTGTCCACCTGCCACCCGCGTTCGATGCGCAGTACTCCGGCATCGACGTAGGGTTTGAGGAGTTCTTCGAAAATCTTCGCTGCCGCTGCGGGTTCGATGGTCTCCGTGCCGCAGTAAGAATTGCCGGGAGCCGGGATGCCATAGGTCTGCGAGTTGTGCGCACGGATGCGATTGATGACCTCGCTGTAGATGCCGCTGCGTGGGAAGTTGACGCGGCGGCCATTCACGCCGGTCCACTCATCCGGACAGCCCACGCCTTCCGCGCTGAACTGACCGCCGAGCCAGTCGATGTCATTCACCAGCACGATCTTCTTCACGCCGAGGCGAGCGGCTTGAACAGCGGCAGCGCAGGCGGATTCATTGCCGCCGACGATGAGGAGGTCGGCTTCGAGGGTGGGTGAGTCGGCGGCTTGAAGGGCTGCCGCCAAGAGGGCGACGCTGAAACCAAGAGTGGGAAAAAATTTCATGCGAATGGATTGCGGGTGTGGGTGGACATCGTTGAACATGATCCCAGCACCGTCCAGTGAGAGAACCTGGATGGCCAGCAATGCTCTTTGGCTCAATCCAGCCAGTTCTCCACCCGCAGTCCCGGCACTTTCGTGAAATGTACCAGGTTGCGAGTCAGCACAGTGGCATCGTGAGCGATGCCGATGGCGGCGATCTTGAGATCTTGCGTGCCGGCTTGTGGCAGGTGTTTGCGCAGGTCGCGAAAGACTGCAGCGGCCTGCTCATCGAAGGGGAGCACAGTGAGTTCCATCAGCATTGCGAGGCTATGCTGGAATTGCGAGTAGCCGTGGATCTGTTTCTCGCTGCCCGCTTTCTGTTTGCGAATGAAGGCGCTCCAGCCCTCGCTCACCTCCTGCGCAGTGATGATCGTGGTCAGCACCTCGGCACGGTGCTTGGCGAATCGTTGTTTCAACCGTGCGCCGCATCCGGTGTCATGCACGAGTTCAGCGAAGTGGTTCGTATCCAGTACCACAAACATCGGCTTACCAGTTTTCTTGGTTCGCCTGCTTCCGCCATTTGGCTCCAAGTCGCATGGCTTCAGCGAAGTGGTGATCATCCTTGGCCGCGCCAACGATTTTCTTCCAGCCACCACGAGGTGTAGTCATGCTGGCTTCGATCTTGGCAACACGTCGCTTAAGATCGGTGATTGTCTTTTCGAGAACCTTGGTGCTCATGCTGTTAGATTGCCATGGCCAGGGAGCATTCGCAAGCGTGCGGTTTTATCCGCAGGCCTCACACCCCTGCCACACGCACCGTCGCGTAGCTTTTCTTGCCTTTGCGGAGGATGCAGAGGCGGCCGCCAAGGA
Source organism: Prosthecobacter sp. (assembly GCF_029946185.1). Taxonomy (GTDB): domain Bacteria; phylum Verrucomicrobiota; class Verrucomicrobiia; order Verrucomicrobiales; family Verrucomicrobiaceae; genus Prosthecobacter. The sequence continues at coordinate 18,791 of NZ_JAQSEA010000152.1, read as the reverse complement.
AGTTTTCGGCGGTGAGCACGGGCACTTCTCCAGCTGGCACCTGCGCGTTGTTGATGTAAAAACCGCCGCCTTTCATGAGACGACCGGCATCACCTTTGGAGGTGGCGAGGCCGAGGGTGACGAGGAGATCGGCGATTGGTGGGATGCTGGCGAGATCGACTTCGGTGCTCGGCGCGGAGGCGGTGGCTTCGATGAGGGTGCTGACATCGGCGGTGGCGAGGTCGGCACCACCGAAGAGGGCCTGGGAGGCGAGGATGACTTTTTGCAGTTCTTCCTCACCATGCACCATGCGGGTGACTTCGGCGGCGAGGCGCTTGTGACCGCTGCGCTGTCCGGGATTCGCGTTGTGCTCGGCTTCGATGGTTTCGATTTCCTCGTGCGAGAGCAGCGTGAACTGGCGCAGGAAGCGCGGCACATCGGGATCTTCGGAGTTCACCCAGAACTGGTAGAAGGCATAGGAGCTGGTCTTGGTGGCGTCCATCCAGATGGCACCGGCTTCGGACTTGCCGAATTTTTTGCCAGAGCTGGTGGTGATGAGCGGGAAGGTGACGACGTAGGTCTGCTGGCCGCGCATTTTGCGCACGAGGTCGATGCCGGCGGTCATGTTGCCCCACTGGTCGCTGCCGCCAATCTGCACGGTGCAGCCATGGCGCTCATTGAGCACCACGAAGTCATACGACTGCAGGATCATGTAGGTGAACTCGGTGAACGAGATGCCGCTTTCGAGACGGGAGCTCACGGAATCCTTCGCCAGCATCCAGGCGATGGTGAAGTTCTTGCCCACGTCGCGCAGCAGTTCCACGGCGCTCAGTTTGCAAATCCACGAAGCGTTGTCTTCGATGATGGTCTGCTCGGGAATGAGGATGCTGCGGATCTGCACCTCGATGCGTTTCACAAATGCGGCGACGGTCTCCGGCGTGTTGAGCGTGCGCTCGTTGGCCTTGCCGCTGGGGTCGCCGATCAAACCGGTGCCGCCACCGACGATGGCGATGGCCTTGTGCCCATGCTCCTGCACGCGGCGCAGAGCCATGAGCGGCAGCAGATTGCCGATGTGCAGGCTGTCGGCGGTGGGATCAAAACCGCAGTAGAAGGTCTGCTGAGTTTTGAGGGATTCCTTGAGGGCTTCGAGGTCGCTGCACTGTTTGAGCAGGCCGCGCCATTCGAGATCGGCGATCAGGTCGGTCGTGGGCATGAGAGAAGAAATGACGAATACAGAATGACGAATGAGCGACGAATCCCCGAAAGGGAAAACGGCGCGGGTTCAATTCGTCGCTCCCGGCTAGGGGGTGGAACCGGGTTCAGCGCGGAGGAGCTGGGAGCCGTTGAATCTTTCGTTGGGCTTGAAGAGCCAGCCGGCGCTTGCATTGCGGAGTTCCGAGCGGCGAAGTTCAAACTCCGGCAGGACGAGGTTGCTGTTGGGGTCAAACACCTTGCGTCCGGTGAAGCGGCCATAGAGGGTGTACTCGGCGTTGTGGTCGTCACCGTAGGCGTAGCCGCCGTCGTTTGGCTGCTCAGGCAGGCGGTAGGGGATCTTCTGGTAGCGCTCGTTCATGATGACGAGCTTCGAGGACTCCCAGCCCTGTCCCGGACTGCGCACATAGCCCCAGAGATGGGTGTGATTGATGAAAAAGCGGCGGCCGATGTAGTAGTCCCCGCGCGGCTCCATGGCGATCTGGCGGCGGCGTGCATCGACCAAAGCGGCCTGCTGCGGCGTGAGGCCGACGGTTTCACAGCCTGTGATGAGCAGGCTGGCAAGGCAGAGCAAGAAAGAGAAGAGAGCGCGGCGTGGCATGGCAGTGTACATTGTGAAGCGTGCGCGAGACGTCGCAATGGGAAAGGCGCAAGTTGATGAAAGTCGGCCCGCGCCACTTTCGTCAACGGGCCATGCGTTTTCTGCTCCTCCTCGCGATCTTTGTTTCATCCGCCTTCGCCGCTGACCCACCGAACATTGTCATCATTCTGGCCGACGACTACGGCTATGGGAGTGCAGGATGCTACGGCGCGGATGGCAAGCTGGTGCAGACGCCGAACATTGACCGCCTGGCGAAAGAAGGACGGCGCTTCACGGACGCGAGCACCACCTCGTCGGTCTGTTCGCCCACACGCTACTCGGTCATGACCGGGCGCTACTGCTGGCGCACCTCGCTCACGCATGAGGTGCTGGGCACGTTCTCCCCGCTGCACATCGAAACGACGCGGCTGAACATGGCCTCGATGCTGAAAAAACACGGCTATCAAACGGCTGCGATTGGCAAATGGCATCTGGGCTACGGCTCGGATGACGGCTCCCTGAAATGGCGTACGGACTACACCGCCGAGCTTTCCCCCGGCCCGCTGGACATCGGATTCGACTACCATTTCGGCGTGCCGAGCAATCATGGCGATCTCACCGGCATCTATGTCGAAAACCGCTTCGTCTATGGCCTGCGCAGCGGTAAAATTCCCGCCGGCATGAAGCTGCATGTCCCTGATTCTGATGATCCCCATTTCAAAGCCAACTACGGCCCCGAGGATACGGAAAGCGGCAAGGCGAACATTCTCGACCTGGATGCACCCAAGCGTGTGAATGACCATGTGATGCCGCTGCTCACCACCAAGGCGGCCGAGTGGATCACGCAACAGAAGAAAGGCACGCCGTTCTTTCTCTACTACACGCCTGTCGCAGTGCATAATCCCGTCACACCGGAGAAGGACATTGCGGGACAGAGCAAGGCCGGACCATACGGCGACTGGATTCTGGAGCTCGACCGCAGTGTCGGCGGTGTTTTGAAGGCGCTGGATGACAAGGGCATCGCGCAGGACACGCTCGTCATTTTCACCAGTGACAACGGCGGCGTGTTCACTCCGACGCGCGACACGGTGCAGACGCAGGCCTTCAAGGCCGGGCTGAAGGTGAATGGTGATCTTCGCGGCGGCAAGCATGACGTGTGGGAGGGTGGATTCAAAGTGCCCTTCATCACTCGCTGGCCCGCGAAGATCGCTGCGGGGACTGAGTGCGGGGACATGATCAGCCTGGCTGACATCATGGCCACCACGGCGGCCATCGTCGGTGAAAAGCTGCCTGCCGCCGCCAGCGCTGCGGAAGACAGCTTCAACGCGCTGCCCGCCTTCCTCGGCACCCAGGACGCCCCACCCACCCGCGATCACATGTTCCTCCACAGCTCCGATGGCGTCTTCGCGATCCGCAAGGGCCCGTGGAAATGGATCGAAGGTGTTCCGGTCAGCGACATCAAACTCGGAGCACGCAAAGCCCACGCGACACAGTTCAAACCGCAGTTGTATAACGTGCAGGCAGACCCTGCCGAGACGACGGATGTCAGTGCGCAGCATCCGGCAGTGGTGAAGGAACTGAGCGCTTTGGTGAACCGCTACCGTGATGGCGGTTACAGCCGCGAACTTCCGCCCATCGTGGAGAAAAAGCCGCAGGCTGCTCTTCCTCCGCTGACGGGAAGCCCGGTGCTGTCAGAGGATTTCAAATCACTGCCAGTCAAGCCGTGGAGCATGACCCGTGGTGTAACATGGCAGGTGCATGACGATGCCATCTGGAATTCCATGCCGAAAGCCGGGCAACAGGGGGCCACATTAACCGGCCCGCTGTCGATCACCGAAGGCACGCTGCAGTATGACATGAAACTGCACACGGCAGGGCGGCATTCGCTGCGCATTCAAACGGCGGGCAAGCACTCCTTCCGCATTGTGGTCAGCAGCACGGCACTTGAGATCACTAAAAATCCTGATCAAGGCCAGGACAAGACGCAGACCGAACCGATTGCCCGGCAGAAGATCAAGCTGAATGCCGAGGACTGGCAGACACTGCGGATCAGCTTCAAAGGTGATCAGGTGACGGCGCAAATCGCAGGAGTGACAGCAACAGGCAAACATCCCGTGATCGCCGAAGCCAAGGAACAGCTGAATATCATCGTGTTTGATGGCGAAGCCGGCTTCAGGAATTTGCAGGTGCTGAAGTAGCTGATCCACGTGCCAGTGCGATGGTCAGCGGCAGCCAGAAGAGCAGTCCTTCGAATCGCGGTGCCGTCGCCAGTGAGGCCAGTGATTCCCCATCAAACAGCAGACCGCCGCAGCCAAAAGCGAGCAGAGCGATCCAAGTGGCATCACCCGCAACCGCGAGCCGGCGGGCGCGCCGGAGGCCGCAGCCGAGTGCCCCAAGCAGCAACACCTCTCCGATGACACCCCCATGCACGAAGGTGGCCAGGAAGGCGCTGTGCAGGTGCGACATCATCGAGATGTTCGTTTTGGCCTGCAGCTCGCATTGCCAGACACCGCAGACGCCCCATTGGCCGGTGCCGAGCCATGGATTGTCAATCGCATGCCAGCCCGCTCGGTAGATGTCGAGGCGGCTGTTGTCACCGCGGGCGACCGCCTTTTGAAAATGATGGGTGATGCCGGGTGCAGAGGCGGTGATTGCCGCCGGTTCCGAGCGCCATTGCGCGATGCGTGCCAGCAGGGGCGCGCTGGTGAAATAAAGAACTCCCGTCAGGAGGAACACGCTGACCGCCCCCCTGCCCCGCTGCCAGCCGCGTGCAGAGAGCAGCACGGCATGACCGGATGCCATCGCCAGCATGGCACCCCGACTGCCGGAAAGAAACGCGGCGAAATGCAGCAGCGCGATGGCGGCCCATGCGATGCGGACTGGCAGTGGCTTGCTGCGACTTTCCACCAGAGTGGTCAGCCACAAGGCAGCGAAACCGAAAATCAATCCGGTGCAGACCGGATTGAGACCTCCATGGACGAGCAGGTTCATGAGCCGCTCTCCCGCGTGATGATGGGGAAGCACGAAATAGGACAGCACGATGCTGATCAGCGCGGCGAGGGCAGCCGTCATGCCCGTCACCCAGCCCGTGGCATTCAGCCATTCACGGTTTCGCGCATGGTGCCAGACGAGCGCGCAGAACATCACCAGCAGGCCGACGCCGATGATGCCACGCATGATTTCATCCAAGGTGCGATCTGGCATGAGGGATATCTGGCTGCAGGACCGCACGGTCATCCAAAGCAGGAACGAGATGACCAACAGAGCGCCGGCATCTGCCTGCCAGCGCCTGAGGTGCGGCGTCCAGTCTGTGAAGAACAGAGCGGGCAATCCTGCGATCAACAACCATCCTAGATGCAGCCAGATATTGGGAAGACAAGAATGACCCGCGACAAAGCCGGTCACAGCGATCTGCCCCGCCCACATTCCGACCACGGAGCGTCGCAACGCAGGCGTTGTGAACTCGTTGGTGAATGTGGGAGTCAGGCTTTTCACGCGCACCAAAGTACGGCGGCCAGAATAATCAGCAACAGCGCAGACGTGAGCACCGCCACTGCTGAACCCTGCCACGAAAGCGGCTGCACGACGGCCTCTGCCGGATTGCGCGGGTGGTAATAGACTGGCACTTCCGCACCCTGCGTCAGCCGCGCAATGAACTGCGTGGTCCGGCTGGCCGAATTGCGCCCCGCCTGATGCATGAAACGGCTGCCTTCAAAAGTGTGCTCGCCCACGGTGTAGGAGTAGCGCAGCACCGGGTCATACAGCAGGCAGCCGTCCGACGATTTCTTTTTCCCGCGGCGCATCTCCGCCATCACCACGCGGCCCTGAGTGTGCCTCCAGTCACGCATCGCCCATGCAGTGCTGAAGCGACGGAGAAAGTAGATGAAGGCAAACAGCGCAATAACGGCACCAAGAAGGATGATTTGAGTCATTAGATGGAGTGGCTTGCAGGTGCTTCAAAATGTGAGCGGTTCACAGAACTGCACGAAACACTATCGCCACACTCAGGCCTGCTTGCGCCCAATGAAGATGCCGTAGTTCCAGACCCCGCCGTAGGCGGAGAAGCGTTCATCGAGCAGCGGTGCGAATTTCCGGCTCAGATACGGCCACAGATGGCCTTCCATGCGCACATGGTTCACGCCCATCCAGTTTCGAAACCACGTGAAGTAAGAATCGGAGAAATCCACGACGGCGATGCAGCCGCCTTCCGCCAGATCATCCCACGCGGCATTGATGGCCTGTTCCCAGCCGGGATTGAACATGGACAGCGCATACGAAAACAGCACTAGATCATAAGGCTGCCCGTCTTCGTGCACCGCTGCGGAATAGGAGCGGCGCAGCAGCGTGGTTTTGTCATCGCTCACTTTCTTCGCGGCAATGGCCAGCATCTGCTCGGAGAGATCCACGCCGGTGATGTGCGCATGTGGAAAGAGACGGCGCAGGCCGGGCAGATTGCGCCCGGTGCCGCAGCCGACTTCGAGAATGCGCCGGGGATACGTCACGCAGGCGGTACGCCGCAGCACTTCCTCGCGCCCAAACAGAAAGCTCCAGCGTGTGGCGTCATAGATGCGCGAATGGAACTGGTAATAGCGCTCCAGCGCGGTGCCTGAGCGGCGCGAAGTGTCAACGTTGGCCGCGCTCATCACAGCACCTCCGCAAAGTGCAGGCTGCCATAGGTGCCCACGCGATCGAGTTGATGCAGGGCTTCGGTACGTTCCGGGAAAAAGCGCACGCGTGTGCGAATCGATTCGGGTATAAAGTCGAGTTTTAGACCCGCCGAACGCATCAGGATTTTGGCGCCGGGGGCGCTGTTGGCGAGGATCAGCTCCCATTCATCACGCAGCGCCTCAGTGTCATGCGCGGCGAGCCAGTCCTGGTGATCGAGCAGCACGAAGTGCGTGTACTGGCCGGGATACTCGCGCAGGAAGCCCGAGAGCGTGGTGGTGTAGCTCTTCAGGCGGTCCACGCGTGACTGCAGTGCGGGCTGGTTTTCCTGTTTCAGATAATTCGGGCAGCAGCCCAGCGTGTAGGAGCCGGTCATGTACACGCGCCAGAAGTAGTTGTCCGCGATGGGCAGCTCGGTGAACACATGGCGCAGCTTGTCCTTCACGTAATCCGTGAGCCCGCCGGGATAGGAGTCCTGGATCAGTTTGATCTGCGGACGCGGCACGCCCAGCAGCGTCATCAGCGTGGGCTGGCGCAGCAGCCAGTTGCTAAAGGGGCCCCAGATCTCGCGCTCGAAGAGTTCATACGCATCGCGCTGCTCCTCCAGGGAACGGGCATCCAGCAGGCAGGTGGCGAAGTTCTTCACGTTCGGGCGCAGCTTGAAGAGCGCATTGCCCATCACGTATGCGGCGATGCCGGAGGTGCCGTGATAGTAGAACGATTTCTTGAGACTCGTGGGATTGAAGAAGCTGATGCGCCTGTCCCAGAACTTCTGCGCAGGTTCAGACAGCGTGCTGCGCACTCGGTCATAGACAAAGGCATATTCGGCATGCGAGCCGAAGCCGAACATCTCAAACAGCTCTTCGAAGTCGCCCTGGCGGATGAGCGCCTGCTTGAGTTCCAGAAGGGCATTCTGCCGGTAGTTCATGTCCACTGCGTGGATCTCCGCCGGATTGTCGAGCAGGTAGTCGAGCGCATTGCAGCCGGCGCTGGTGATCATCACAACGCGGCTGTTCGCATCGAGCTTCATCAGCTCACGGTCGAGTCGGGGATCCTCCCATGCCGTGTTGTAGATGAGGTTGGAATTGTGAACATGGCGGAAGACCAGGTCATGAGCCGATTTCAATATGGGAACCGGACGGCGGGGTGTGGACTCTTTGAGCATGATCGCGGGGAGTGATCATGTGTTCACGCGGAACGTGATGCCGGGCCAGCAGGCGAGTGTGTTTGTTTCGTCACACAGAGGCGCTGATCCAGTCCAAGCTGCGGCTCAATACAGCAGGAACCCGATCTCGCTGTCCGTGAGCTGGGACGTGTCGTCCACCGCCAGCAGAGCCTGAGTGTCGAAGGTCGCTTCCCACGGAGTCTCCGCTGCCGCAGCGAGCAGTGGCAGGTCAGGGGTGGTCATCTCCGGCACGTCCTGTTTGGCGAGCTGTACCTGAGCGGCAGGCTGGGTTTGGAAAATCACGAGCGCCAGAGCGATGGCGGCCACGGAGACGGTGGCAAAGGCCCATTTGGCAGCAGGAGCCGCCAAGGAGACATCTTCCCACCAAGAGCGCAAAGCAGCGAGCCAGCCGCGATCTTGCGGGGTCTGGCGGGCGGCACGGACCACGTTCTGGGCAAAATTGGCACGCACCTCAACCGCGCGGGCTTGGGCCAGCAGCTTGGCGATAGGGTCTTGGGGTGAGAGGGGTTCCATGACGGATGGGGGGCTTGATCAGTGTTTCAAACAGCCATAACAAGCCAAAGTTGCACCCAGACAGGATTTTTTTACTCTCAGGCTGCTAGAAATACATGCGCAGTGCGCTGGTCCAGTTCCAGCCATTGTAGCCGCCGCCGTGACCGCCACCGCTCAGGGTCACGAATTCGTAAAACAGCGTGCCGCCATTAAAGGTCGTGAATTCCCGCTCATCATCAACTGCGTACGCAGCTCAGCCCGGAGGCCATTCCAGGCTGCGACCCGCCAGCAGATGGACGTGGAGGTGTGGCACGGACTCGCCGGCATCCTTGCCGTGATTGATCACGAGGCGGAAGCCCTTGCTGCGGTCTTTGATGCCCAGATTGTCGGCAATTTTCCCCGCTGCGAGCAGAAGTGCTCCCAGCGTGGCCTGATCCTCTGCCACGGCCTCTCCCACGCGCGGGATCAGCTTCTTCGGCACGATCAAGACATGGATCGGAGCCTGGGGATTGAGGTCATTGAAGGCGGCGACGAGATCATCCTCATAAACGAGCGGGGCGGGGATTTCACGGTCGATGATCTTTTGAAAAATGGTCTTCTCACTCATGGCGGATTAACGGAAAAGTTCCGGCTGTTTTCCATCGCGCGGGCGGCGCTCGCCGAGGCTCTTGATCTCGTCGATGAACTCGCCCACGTCCTCAAACTGGCGGTACACCGAGGCGTAGCGCACGTAGGCCACGTGGTCGATGGCCTCCAGACGGCGCATCACCTTCGCACCGATCACCGTGCTGGGGATTTCGCGGTAGCCTTCTTCTTCGAGCTCGTTGGCGATGTCGTCCACCAGCTGTTCTAGCTGCTCCATCTTCACCGGGCGCTTTTCGCAGGACTTGCGCACGCCGCCCAGCAGTTTGTCGCGGTTGAAGCTCTCGCGGGCGCTATTGCGCTTCACCACGCGCAATTCCTCGCGCTCGACGATCTCGTAAGTGGTGAAGCGAAAATCGCACTTCATGCACTCGCGGCGGCGGCGGATGGCATGCCCCTCCCGCGCCTCGCGGGAGTCGATGACTTTATCCTGGGAACTTCCACATTTGGGGCAGCGCATTCGGTCAGGGGGTGGGGGCGGGGAATGTGCTTTCTCGCGAGCAGGAAGGCAAGCGGCTTCGTAGTTCGGACTTTGCGGGCGGATTTTCGGGTTTATCGTCCTTACATGTCCCGCATCCTTCTCGGCGTCACCGGTTCCATCGCAGCCTACAAGGCGGCAGACCTCGCCAGCCAGCTTACCAAGGCCGGCCATGTGGTGACCTGCGTGCTGACGAAATCGGCGCTGGAATTCGTCACCCCGCTGACCCTGGGCACGCTGTCCAAGAATCCGGTCATCACCGACCTGTTTGCCGAAAAGGAGGGCTGGCAGCCCGGGCACATCCAGCTCGCCGACGAGGCCGATCTACTGCTTATCGCCCCGGCTACCGCGAATATTCTGGCTTCTATGGCGAACGGCTTTGCCAATGACGCCCTCACCGCCATCGCCCTGGCGACCCGCGCTCCCCTTTTGATCGCCCCGGCCATGAACGGCAAGATGTGGCAGCACCCCGCCACGCTGAAAAACGTCGAAACCCTGCGCACCTACGGCGCGCAATTCGTCGAACCCGCCGCCGGAATGCTCGCCTGCGGCTACGAAGGCATCGGCCGCCTTGCCGAGGTCGAAACCATCCTCCAAGCCGTGGCAGACGTCCTCGCCACCCGCTAGAGTGCCCCTTGGCAGCCCGCCCCGCTTCTACTACCTTCCACCCATGCACGAGCACGACGACACTGGCGACAAGCTGGAACACGCGTATTTCTGCTATCTCGCGGATAAATTTGAGCGTGAGCCTGAGCTTCTGGAAATTCCGCTACAAACGATCTCACGCTGGCGCGAGCGCGGCACATGGGGAGGGGAGCAACTCTCGAGATGGGAAAAGCTGATTCAAGCTGCCAGAGTGTCCCAGACAGATTTGCAGAGGCTGGCAGGTGTGCTGCGGGCCGATGATGAAGAAACTCTGTTCTTCAAAGGGTTTGATCCCTTTCCTGGCGTGCTTAGTACGCAGGAGAAACAGCAATTCATATGCGCATCGAGGCATTGAAACATCTGGCCGCTTCTGCCGCCGCACTCGCTCCAGAAACGACCATCGTGGTCTTTGGCTCGGCATCTGCCTTCGCCACCTAACCTGAGCTGGGTGTGGAATGTGAACTGTATCAACAGACGAAAGATGCCGATCTAATTTTAGAACCTTGGGAGCAAAGCCTTGGCCAAGCGCTTAACAATGCCGTGGGCAAAACGAGCTCCTTTTATGACCATTTCGGTTACTACGCCGACATCATCTCTCCCGCCGCCTTCGACAACTTCCCTCCCCGACTTCCGCAACCGGCTGGTGCCCCTCGAAGGCTGCCCTCGCGTCTTTGCGCTCGACCCACACGACATGGCCGTGGCCAAGCTCTTCGCCGGACGGCCCAAGGACATTCGTCTGCTGAGTTTCCTGCTGGCCACAGACCGGCTGGATGAAGCCAAAGTTCGCAAGCTGCTGTGGGACACGCCGATGGAGGAAAAGTGGATCGTGAAGACCCACGCGGTGCTGGAGCAAGTCGTGGCCGAGGCGGCGCAGCAGCGCGCGGTGTGAACTATGGAGCGCCCGTGCCGGCCACCCGCCTCAGCCACTCCCTCGCCTTCTCACGCGCATCGCTCGGTCGCAGCGTCCACGCATCATTGTGATTACGGAACCCAGTGGTCAAAAAGGTCAGATCGGCCTGCGGCAGCAGCGGGCGGAGATACTCTTTCGTTCCCTGCGCATTCGCTCCTTCACCGCAGATGAACTGGGGGCGATTGCTGAGACGTTTCATTCGAGCCAAGGCCGATTCGCGATCTGAATTTGGATAAGGCCAGGTTTTGACGCCGTCGTAGTGGCTGTAGGCTAGAAAACCGCACCAGAGCTTGGCGGTTTCGTCATCGTACAGGCCGAGATAGTTGCAGGCGATGGCTCCGCGCGAGAACCCGCACAGGACGACTTTTGACTCATCGCCGCCGTAGTCGCGACAGACGCTCTTCACGGTCTCGCGCAGGTATTTTAGCGTCGGCTGCGGATCATAAGTCGGTGGATTGCCCCACCACTTGATCGCGATTTCATCGCCTTTCTCATTCAAATACGGCACACACAGCCAGATGAAGCCGTGCCCCGCAGAAAGACCGTAGCCCAGATTGCTGCCTTCGGGCAGGCCGGTGCTGACATCACCGAACTTGCTGGTAAACCCACCATTGCCGGCAAGTTCGACGATCACCGGCATCTGGGTGCCTGCATTCCAATCCGTGGGCAGGTAGAGAATGCTGAGTCCGAGGCGAACACGTTTCCCGGCGGCAGGCGGACCATCGCTCAAAGCGGGTACTTCCAGATCTGGCGGCACCGTTCGTATGTCCGGCAACTCGGCTGCAACGAGCAGCGCTGGCAGCAACAAAAAGGGAATGAGGGCTTTCATGCAATCGAGGTTCCTTTCATTTCAGCGGCACGCTCCACAGATGACCGCCGGAGGTGATGAAAAGCGTCTTGCCGTTCTTGCCACCAAAGGCGCAGTTGCAGCACTCGTCGGGCGCGACGGGGATGAAGTCGAGCAGGCGACCTGAAGGAGACAGGATGTAACAGCCAGCCTTGAAACGTGTGTTTTCGAACTCGGTCGCCTTGTTCGTGCCAGCGGCGACGTAGATTCGGCCTGCGCTGTCCATTTTCATCCCATCCGGCCCGCGACCGTCTTTCCAGTCGAAGATGACTTTGGGTGGGCCGGTTATGTCACCTTTTTTATCGAGTGTGTAGCGCAGAAGTTTGCGGGAACCGCCGTGGGTGTTGTTATTGTTGTCGGCGATGTAGAGGTAATGGTCGTCAGGAGAGATGAGGATGCCGTTGGGGCGCTCGGTTCGATCGCACTGGATGCGGGTAACTTTGCCGGGGGAATCGATGCGATAGACGCCTTCTACGAAGGCGATTGTCGAACCAAATTTCGATGCGGCACCATACATGCCGATGCGAGTTTCCCCAATTTCCATCCCCTCCCGCGAACCATACCTCGGATCGGTAAAATAAATCCGCCCCTTCGAATCCATGCAGAGATCATTCGGCGAATTGAAGCGCTTCCCTTCAAACCGATCCGCCAGCACCGTGATGCTGCCATCCTTCTCCGTACGTGTGACGCGGCGCAATCCCGACTCGCAGGCGATAAGTCGGCCCTCCTTGTCAAACAGCAGCCCGTTGGAGGCATTGTGGCGGAAGACTGTTGTTTTGCCATCCGGTGCCATGCGGTTGATGTGCTTGCCGTCAGTGAAATAGAGCGAGCCGTCTTTCCACGCCGGGCCTTCCGTCGCGCCGATGGCGCCGTGGTCCTTGGGCTTCGCACCCGGCACCACCGGCGAGCGCATGGACGAGCAGGAGGCCAGTACGAGAACGATGGCGAGGCAGGGCAGCAAATTCGAAATCATCAGGTCCATGAATACGACAGCAGATAGATAATTTCAGCGACACATCACGCGTGCCGCGTTTTCTTCCAGCACATGCGCTTCCTCCCGCTCTTTTCGATCTCCCTGCTGCTCACCGCCACGCTGCATGCCCAGACCAGCGTGCCGCCGCCGGCGCGTGAGCTGCGGGGATCGTGGATCGCGACGGTGCACTGCATCAACTGGCCCAGCGAGCCAGGCCTGCCCGTGGCCAAGCAGAAGGCGCAACTGAAGACGCTCATCGACTCAGCGGCGGATGTGGGCCTGAACGCACTCATTTTCCAAGTCCGCCCGGCAGGCGATGCCGTGTATCCCTCGCAAATCGAACCTTGGTCGCCCTTCCTCACGGGACAGATGGGCATGGCTCCCTCACCCTTGTGGGACCCACTCGAGTTTGCCGTGAAGGAAGCCCACAAGCACGGCATGGAGTTGCACGCTTGGTTCAATCCGTTTCGGGCGCTTGCCGGTGAGAAACGGGTGCCGAGCGCCGATCACATCGTCCGCAAGCATCCCGAGTGGACGATGAAATATGGTCCCGACACTTGGATGGACCCCGGCGTCCCCGAGGTGCGGGCGCAGGCTATCGCGGTGATCATGGATGTCACGCGGCGCTACGACGTGGATGGCATCCACATCGACGATTATTTTTATCCGTATCCGCTCACGGATGCCGCCAAGAAAAAGATCGAGTTCCCCGATGACGCGAGCTATGGCCGCTACAAAGCCGCCGGCGGCACGCTGGAGCGCACGGCATGGCGGCGACAGAATGTCGATGAGACCGTGCGCATCCTCTATGAAGGCATCAAGGCGGAGAAGCGCTACGTGAAGTTCGGCATCAGCCCCTTCGGTTTGTGGCGGCCCAATTTCCCCGCTGGCACCGGTGGTGGGCTCGACCCGTATGAAGACCTCGGCGCAGATTCGCTGAAGTGGTTGCAGCAGGGCTGGGTCGATTACTTCACGCCGCAGCTCTACTGGACCATTGATCGGCCCAAGCTCGGCTTCATCACCTACTACGACTGGTGGCTGGAGCAGAACAGCCAGGGCCGCCACATCTGGCCGGGCATGAACACCTCCAAGATCGGCGATGACCGCAATGCCGGCGAGATCTTGCACCAGATCAGCGTGCTGCGTGAACGCGGCCTCAAGATGACGCCCGGTCACTTCCATTGGAACTTTGGCTCCCTGCACAAGGATCTGGGCAAGATCGGCACCTACACCAAGGAGCGCGCCTACATCACGCATGCCATCCCGCCAGCCTCCCCATGGCTCAGCCAGACGCAGCTGCCTGCGCCGGTCGTTGGCAAAACGATACCCGGTGGCAAACTCACCGTGGCATGGCAGCACAGTGATATTCGCTGGATGAACGCCACACGCTGGTGGGTGATGCAGGCGCAGATCAACGGCAAATGGATCACCTGGGAAACCTATTTCAAAGACCAGCTCAGCGCTCCATGGCCAGCCAATGCCACCGCCGTGGCGATCCGTGCTGCGGGGCTTGGTTGGGAAGTTGGAGAGGCGGGTGTCGTGGTGAAGTGATGGAGCGAATCCAGCGCCTGTGTTTGAAGTAAACGAGCACGTGGCATGGGCAATTCTGCTGCAAGAAAGAAGGCGCAGACTGAACGATTGCTCAATGGGAGAGTGTCCCTATGTGGATCGACACAGCTTTTTTGAATGGACCTAAAACTTGAAGACCCCGCCCAACTTGCTCTGAGAGCGGTCAATCAAATTTCAGCCATGGTGGCCTACTGGGATTCAGAGCAGCGTTGCCTGTTCTCCAATGAAGCCTATCGCGAGTGGTTTGGCAAAAGTCCGGCGGAAATGCTGGGCATGTCCATGCAGGATCTACTGGGTCCTCTTTATGCATTGAATCTTCCCTACATTCAAGGCGCACTGCGCGGTGAGCTCCAGCAGTTTGAAAGGCGCATACCCCTTCCTCAAGGCGGGGCCAAAGACAGCATCGCCACCTACACACCGAATATCGAGGATGGGGTAGTGCGTGGGCTCTGGGTGCACGTCGCAGATGTGACACCTCTGCGCCTGCGTGAAGCACAGCTGAAACGTGCCATTTCAGAAAGAGACGAGGCACTCGCAGAAGTGCGCACCCTGCGTGGCCTCTTGCCGATCTGTGCTGCCTGCAAAAACATCCGCGATGGCAGTGGAGAGTGGCATGGTATGGAGGACTATGTCTCGGCACACACGGAAGTTAGCTTCACTCATTCCCTCTGCCCGTCCTGCCTGCCCCTCTACTTTCCCGAAGGCTGAATGGGCCTTGGGGTAAGGACACTACAAAGTAGCTCGGGTTCTGGAACCGCTGAGAGCCACATGAGGGTTGTCATCTTGGGCACAGGCCGCATGTTGTTCCCATGAGACCGAGGACAATAGAACTTCGTGGATTGCCCGCCATGCTGATGCTGGGAGTGATTGCGGTCGTGGCTGTTGGACTCGTGGCGCTGGTGCTGATGGTGGGCGCTGCGGTGGCCGTGGGCGGGCTGGCGATTTCCGCCGTTGCCGCGCTGTATTACACCCTGCGGCGCAAGCTCGGTTCCGGGACAAAGCGCAACATCTGGCTGGATCCTGCACCGCCTGCGACGACGGCAGCGCTCGAAGTTCGGGACATTGAGGTGGAAGTACTGTCGGAGAAGGAACGGTGAAGTGAAAGCGTTCAAAGAGGGTGTGTTTGGCGGGCTGCGGTAGTTGCATCGCTCAAAGATTGCTGCGCCTAACCGCCCGGCGGTGGAGAGGGAGGGAGCGGAGTGATGGGACGTTTTCCACACGCTCGTGGACGGGCGGGCTGTCGCCACACCCATCCTACTTTATGCGGGGCGTGCTGCGTTTTGTTCAACACTGAGTGACGTCCACAACCTCACGCGCAGAAGTCGCGGAACAGGCCGCCCATCATGCAGCCGAGCTGATTGCCATGGGCGAAGTTGCCACGGGTGTAGAGCACGATGGCATAGGGGGTGTTACGGTGATAAAAGAAGAGGGACTCGTGATCCCATTCACCGTAGTTGCCGGTCTTGCCGCCGATGTAGGTGATGCTGGCGGGAATGACCCAGCGGCCGAGTCCGTACTGGTCGCGCCGCATGGCCTCCAGCAGCAACTCGCAGCCGTAGTCGAGTCGGTAGTTCACGCAGCGTTCGTAAAACTCAGCGTAGAAGCGCGGGGACTGCCAGTTGTTGATGATCTGCACATCGGGCAGGCTGTACTTCCGCTCAAAGTACTGCTCATCGGCCTGAGTGATGCGGGCGAGCATGTAGTACCAGGAGGCGTTGATGCTCTGATCACAGGCGTAAACGATGTTCTGAAATTCTTCGCGTGTGAGGTTGCCATGGCGTTTCTCCAACAGGACTGCCGCCACGGCTGGCTTGGGCATGGAGCCGCCCAAGAAGAGTTTGTCCGCCTGAAATTCCGCGAGGTAACGACCGGTGGCGAGATTTTTGACCGCGTAGCCAATGCGAGGATCACGACGATACGCACGGTACGTCTGCTCCATGCTCGCGGTCCAAGGCCGGCCATGTGCACTGTGGGAGCGGAAGCGCAGCCGGGCCCCTGAAGCAAGGAAACGGTTGTGGTACTCCCATTGCGCACGGGATTTGCGTGCCGAGAAGCCGAGCGCCGATGTGGAGGTTGTAGCACAGCCGGCGAGTGCTGCAGGCAATGCCAGCAGGCCACGCTGCAGCCAGGTGCGGCGTGTCTCTGGTAGAGCGGAAGAAACAACCTCGGACATCACGTGAAATTGCCCTCCTTCACTGGAGACTTCCAGAGGGAATGTGTGAGAAATTGTTAAAGAAAAAGGGACGCCTCGCGGCGTCCCCTTCGTGGTTGATTTGGAGATGAATCTCAGATCGCGGATTACTGGCCGCCTGGACGCCACTCTTCGGTGGCGAACTTGAAGGCCTGCTCCAGACCGACGAGGTCGGTGCTTGGGCGCAGAGCTTCGAAGGCCTGGCTTTCCTTCTGGATGTCGGCTTCGCTGTAGTTCATGGCCTTGATGGAAAGGCCGATGCGGCGCTCCACCTTGTCCACTTTGATGACGCGTGCTTCCACTTCGTCGCCCACATTGAGCTTGTCCTTGACCTTCTCGATGCGGTCCTCGCTGATCTGCGAGATGTGCACGAGACCGTCGATGTCGTCTTCGAGTTCGACGAAAGCGCCGAAGGAAGCGATCTTCGCCACGCGGCCCTTCACGACGTCGCCCACCTTGAAGCGGCTGTCGATGATGGACCATGGGTCGGTGTCGAGCTGCTTCATGCCGAGGCTGATGCGCTGGTTGGCCTTGTCGATGCCGAGAACGACGGCGTCCACTTCCTGGCCCTTCTTGAGGAGTTCGGAAGGATGGTTGATCTTGCGTGTCCAGCTGAGGTCGGACACGTGGATCATACCGTCGATGCCTTCTTCCAGCTCCACAAACGCACCGTAAGCGGTGAGGTTGCGGACGGCACGCTTCATCTGAGTGCCGATTGGGTAACGAGCGTCGATATCGTCCCATGGGTTCGTATCGAGCTGACGCACGCCGAGGCTGATCTTGCGCTCTTCCTTGTTGATGCCAAGGACGGAGGCTTCGATTTCCTGACCGACGGTGAGAACGTCCGAAGGACGCGCGATGCGCTTCGTCCAGGAGAGTTCGGAGACGTGAACAAGGCCTTCGACGCCTTCTTCCACTTCCACAAACGCGCCGTAGGCGACGAGCTTCGTGACCTTGCCGCGCACGCGCTGGCCGACGGGGTAACGGGCTTCGATGTTTTCCCAAGGATTGTTCTGAAGCTGCTTGAGGCCGAGGGAGACACGCTCCTTCTCGCGGTTGACTTCGAGAATCTGGACTTCGATCTTCTGACCGATGCCAAGCATTTCGGAAGGATGGTTGAGGCGGCCCCAGGACATGTCCGTGATGTGGAGCAGTCCGTCCATGCCGTTGAGGTCCACGAACGCACCGAAGTCGGTGATGTTCTTGACGATCCCGATGACTTTGTCGCCAGGGGTGACGCCGTCGAGGAACTTCTGGCGCTGTTCGGCGCGCTCTGCCTCGATGACTTCGCGGCGGGAGAGAACGATGTTTTTGCGCTCGTCGTTGATCTTGACGATCTTGAACTCGAACACCTTGCCGACGTACTCGTTGAGATCCTTCGGCGGGATGATGTCGATCTGGCTGCCAGGAAGGAAAGCTTCGACGCCGACGTTGACCATGAGACCGCCTTTGACGACGCTCTTGATCTTGCCTTTGACGAGACCGCCGTCCTTGAAGACGTTGTAGATCTTTTCCCAGTTCTGACGGTGGGCGGCTTTCTCCTTGGAGAGAACGACCATGCCTTCGTCGTTTTCGAGGCGTTCGAGGAGGACTTCGACCTCATCGCCTACCTGAATGTCTTCATCTTCGAACTCGTTGGAGGGGATGGCTCCTTCGGACTTGTAGCCGATATCGACGAGGATGACCTGCGGTTTGATTTCGAGGATCTTGCCTTTGACGATAGATCCTTCGGAAAGCTCACGGAAAGATCCTGCGATCATTTCGGCGAGAGTAGCGTTTGCGCTCATTACTGTTGTTTACGGGTTGCGAGTGTTTAGGTGGGTACCGCACGCAAACCTCCACTCCTGAGGCGCACGACGGGCTTTTGTCCCGCGAAGCCACAAAGCTCCCGGACAAGAGGGGCGAGATTCTCGGAGAGGTTCCGCGTTTGGCAAGGGGGAAAGTGGGGCCGGGAAAAATGATAGCCTCAGGCCCGTCCCCCCCTCAAGGTGGCCCCTTCAGCTCCTCCTTCGGCCCATCTGGAAGCTGCGCTGCCGAGGGGGAAATCAAGGGGGCAGCGGGCTGGCGTGTCTTGATGGACTGCACCGTGACCTCTGAGCCATAGGCGAGGATGGTGATTGGCCGGTCAAGAGCGGAATAGTCCCCTTTGTGTTCAAAGCGCTGCTTGCCGTCCACCGAGATGGTCTGCCGGTCCTTGTCCACGGACCAGCGGATCACGACAAATTTCTTCTGGGGCAACTCTCCCATCATGGGGGTGTAAATCCCATTGGCGGGACCGCCGTCGATTCGTAGCTCATCGGGCCTTCTCTCCCAGTTGAAAATGAGCTGGTCGGCTGCGTAGCCGAGGCGGAGGTCGAGCTTTTCAAGCTTTGCCACGACCTCAATTTCGACAGGTGGTTTGAAACTCAGCACGGTGCTGATG
>NZ_JAQSEA010000151.1 GCF_029946185.1 Prosthecobacter sp. | reverse complement strand
GCGGTGCCTGGGCGCTCACGCAAGACGCGATTGGTCACACTGGCGGTGGGATCTGCGACAAGTCGAGGCTTGGGCAAGGCCTGTCTGGGAGTGTGCTTGAGCTGCGACAACCACAAGTCGTGCCCTCGCATGATGCTGCGATTGCCACGCCGCAAATCATCCACCACGAGCGACAGGGTATGCAGACGCTCACGTTTGGCATCCGACTGCTCCAGAGCGAGCACACTGCAAAAGCCGGTCTCGTACACTTTCGTGAACCGCAGACCGACCAGCCGCACACTGACACGGCGCTCCCAGGCACGTTTGAGCATGGCTTGCAGCAGCGGATAAATATCGTGCTCCAGATCAGTCGGTTCATCAAGACTGCTCGATCTGGTGACCTCATCCATGTCGTTGTAACGCAGTCGCAGGGTGATGGTGCGAATGCTTTTGCCGTCCTGTCGCACGCGGCGCATGAGCGTGTCCGCCATGGCCCGCAATCGGGCGATGATGAAGGCGGTGTCTGTCGTGTCTTGGCTGAAGGTTTCCTGCTCACCGTAGCTTTTGGCCTCCGGTGCATCGCAGATCACGGGACGAAGGTCGTGGCCGAGAGCGAAGTCATGCAGTGCTGGTGCTCCACTGCCCACCAGCAACGAGAGTTCATCCACCGGCGTTCTGGCGATGTGTTCCACCTTGCGCAGGCCGGCGGTGTTGAGCTTCGCGGCAAGATGGGGGCCAACTTGTGGCAGCCATTTGTTTTCCAGCGGCCATAGAAAACCCTGCTCATGCCCCGGTGCCACTTCGATGAAGCAGTGCGGTTTGCGCAGTTTGCTGGCAATCTGGGAGACGAGTTTGTTAGCTCCCACGCCCACAGACACCGAGAGCTTCAAGCTTTGGGCGATGGCTTTTTGGATGGTGGCGGCGGTATCGCCGGCTTTGGTCTGCCGTGCGCCATGCAGATCGAGGTAGCATTCGTCGATGGAAGCCTGCTCCACAATCGGGGTGAAGTCATAGGCATACGAGAACATCAGGCGCGAGAAGCGCTCGTATTTGTCGAAGTCACAAGGCAGCACGATGAGGCTGGGGCAGAGTTTCCGCGCCCTAACGGTGGGCATGGGGGTGTAGATGCCGAGCTTGCGTGCCTCGTAGCTGGCCGAGGCGATGATGCCGCGCCGCTCACCACCAACGGCGACCGGCCTCCCGCGCAGCTTTGGATCAGCTGCCTGCTCCACAGAGGCAAAGAACGCATCCGCATCGAAGTGCAAAATCATGGCGCATCACCTTTCGGATAATCGCAGGAGAGCGATGAGAACCCCTTGAATGACCAGCTCCCGCGCTGGAATAAGGTCGGGATATTTGGGGTTCGAGGCCCGCAGGTAGGGCACGCCACCCTGCAAGATGAAGCGCTTCAAGGTCGTCTCGCCGTCTATCAGCGCGGCCACGATGTCACCATGTTTGGCCTCCCGGAACTCCATGATGACGATGTCTCCCTCCAAAATGGCGGCATTTCTCATGGAGTCGCCACGGACCTTGAGGGCAAAGGTTCGGGCATTTTTGGGCAGGCGCAGGTGGGTGGGGTCGATGTCAATGCATCCGTCCACACGAGCGTCCTGAAACTCCGGCCTGCCCGCGATGATGCTGCCAAGGAAAGGCACTTGATGACGAATCCAGGAACGAGACTGGGACAGCCAAAGGAGGTCGAGAGCTTGTTTTTGACGTTGCAGCAGCATGCCGCACCAAATACTGTTCTTTAGAACAGTATCAACTGCGAACTGATTTCCTCCTCCATTTTGACCGATTCATCTCCCGACTGCGGCACGGGCGGGGCGATAGATCGCACTACTTCCTCGGTCTTGTTGCGCGATTTGTTGGCAGCCTTAAACATGGCCTAGCAAGGACATCCGTCCTGCATGCGTTTTGAGAACTCATTCACATGGGGGAATACTTCTATCGCCTGACTCACCGCTGCGAGTTCGAGATGATCGGTCCCTCGGATGTACTCGCGTTGCTGCGTGCCTTTTTGCGCCAGGAGCCATGTCCGTCGTTTTTTGAATGGGTTTCGCTCACCGAAGAAATGAAACATCGGCCTGCCGAGTGTATGCCTTGGGAGGACGACTTCTAAAATTATCCGCCAGCCATGACTCCATCCCTTCACCCTGAAATTCAACGCCTGTTGGAAGCGAACACTGAACTGCGCATGGAACTGGCCCTGCTGCTGACGGAGGCGCATGATCTTGTTCACACCCTGCGTCCGAATTTGCTGGCCCTGTATCAAACGAAGCTGGGTGCCTGGGAGCTGGAGAAGCTGAAAGCGCAGTTTCGCGTGGCGCGGCTGAAGAGGACAATCGAACTCGTGCAGGCTATGCTAAATCGAGGTGGTAAGCCGGACATGGTTCAAATCGAAGCGCAGGTGCAGGAAGAACAGGTGCTGTGGGAGAAGAAGATCAACGAGGCTGCCGCAAAATTGCAAAGTGCGGAACACCGGCTGGCACATCTGCTGTCCGGCGAACAGAATGCGGAGTTGAAGAAGCTGTATTATCAGCTCGTAAAGCAACTGCACCCGGACCTACATCCCGATCAACCAGCGGGAGACAAGCTGCTATGGCAGCAAGTGCAGGACGCCTATGATGCGGGTGATTTGGAGAAACTGCGTGCGCTTGACCTGCTACTGCACAATCCGCAGCCGCCAGAGTGTACAGCGGATGCATTGGAGAAGCTGCAAACGGAACATGCCATGCTGGAGAAGCGTATCGACGAGCTGGAGGCGAAGATCGAGCAGCTCGAAAGCCAGCCTCCTTTCACCCTGCGGGAGGATTTGGAGAACGAGGTGTGGATTGCCATGAAACGCACCACCATCGAAAAAGAAACGGACCCCTTGCAGGCACAGGCAGCAACGCTAGAGAAACACTTGGAAACCCTTGTCCCCCCACATGTCCCAGGAATCGAGTTTGGTCTCAATTGATCCAGCGCTGCTGGCGCTGATTCATGGCGCATTCGGCACCGACGGCGCACTGATGCCCTTCGCCAAAGAGATCATGCTCATCGAGTGCCAGATCGCCGGCACCAGCCATCGCGACCTCGAAGAGGTAGAGCCAACGCTGCTGCCGGGTAGCTTGCTCGTGCTGAAACGCGAACCGGAGAACGCACATGACTCTCTGGCAATCATGATTTTCAACGAGACCGGCCATCACCTCGGCTACATCCCACGGGCGAAGAATGAAGCCATCGCCCGTCTGATGGACGCAGGAAAACTTCTTTTTGGCCGACTTGAATCAAAGGAGAAGCAGGGTTCGTGGCTGAAGGCACAGATGCGGGTGTTCATGCGGGATTTTTAAAGTCAGCGGGGCAAATGGTCATCTGCTCTGTTTTCGGCAACGCGGCGATGAATGAGAAGGTTGGTAGGTTTGGGGGAAACCAGGGGCTACTTTAAGTCCTTCGCAAGGGGCCACCCATCGCACGTTCAGTCTGAACCATGCCAGGACTCAAACGACTTCACTTCTCCGGTGTCACAA
>NZ_JAQSEA010000150.1 GCF_029946185.1 Prosthecobacter sp. | reverse complement strand
ACAAATACATCGCGCGTGGTGTCGTGCTGATTCTTGCGGTGTGGATGGATATGCGTCTCTCGCGGCGGCAATGACGAAATCAGAATGACGAAAGTCGGAATCTCTGCATTCGTCCTTCTTAAACATGTCCACCGCCACCAGCCTCCTCAAACAGCACCTGCAGCAGCGTAAGCTCCAGGGCAAGACGCATGTCGGGCTGCGGCCGGGGACGATGGAGAAGCTGAGCGGGCTCGGACGTCCGCCTGCGGCACGCGCCATTTCCGAGCCTGAACCGCTGAGGTCGTTCGCGGCGGCTCCTGCGCCAGTCGCGCGCCCCCTTCACGAAGCTCCGCCGCCGGAGACGAAGAAGGCGGAATTGCTCGAAGTGGCCGGTGTGACGCTCGAAGAGAAGCTCGCGGCGCTGCGCACGATGGCGGAGACTTGGGAGCCCGCGCTCTCAATGAACAGCTTGCGCAAGACGATGGTCTTTGCCGTGGGGAGTCCGCTGGCATCGCTGATGTTTGTCGGTGAAGCACCAGGAGCGGAAGAGGAAAAACTGGGCGAGCCTTTCGTGGGTCCGGCGGGGCAGAAACTCACTGCCATCATCAAGGCGATGGGGCTCGACCGTCCGAAGGTTTACATTAGCAACATCTGCAAGTTCCGCCCGGCGATGGACAATCAGGGCAGCGGCAATCGCAAGCCTGAAGCTGCGGAAATGAAAGTCTGCCTGCCCTTTGTGCTCACGGAGATTGATCTCATCAAGCCGCTGGTCATCGTGGCCCTGGGGGCAACGGCTGCGGAAGGGCTGGGCATTCCGGGTGCCGTAGGCAGCCTGCGCGGCCGGTTTCACAGCACCAGCGGCATTCCGACCATGGTCACCTATCATCCGTCCTACCTGCTGCGGGAGGAGAAAACAGGTGATGGCATTCGTGCCAAGCGCGCGGTGTGGGAGGACATGCTCAAGGTCATGGAAAAGCTGGGACTGCCCATCAGCGAGAAGCAGCGCGGCTACTTTCAGGCTAAGTGACGCCGGGTGCGCACGTTTGAGTGTGTGCCCATGAAACCCAAATCTTTCTCCCGCCGCGATCTGTTCAAGCTCGGCACCGCTGGCGCTGCGGTGCAGGCCAATACGGAACTGCAGGCGGCTGGGAAAAAGACGGGCCCGGTGTGTGAAGAGGGTGGCTGCTGCATCACACCATCAGCTGACTTTTACAATGTGGAGCGCGGCAATCCCCTGCCCTACAAACTGCCCATCGAGAAGCAGCGCGAAATCGGCATGGTGCGTGAGACTTGGCAACTGGAAATCATCGCCGATCCAGCGAGCAATTCCAAGATCGAGCATCCCATGATGCGCAACGATGGTACGGCGCTCACGTTTGAGAAGCTGATGGAGATCGCGAAGACGAAGGCGGTCAGCTACCTGAAGGTCATCACCTGCAACAACCTCGCCGATCCGCTGGGGCATGGCCTATGGGAAGGCGTGCCGCTGCGCGATGTGCTGTGGCTCTGCGGCCCGGTGGAAAACCTGCGACATGTCTGGTATCACGGCCACCACAACGAGGACCCGAAGCAGATTTTCAAATGCTACCTGCCGATGAACCGTGTGTTTGAAGATCCGCCGGGAGAGTTGCCCGTGATGCTCTGCTACAAGCTCAATGGCGAATTTCTCACTGGCGAACGCGGCGGGCCGGTGCGCATGATGGTGCCGGAGGCGTACGGCTTTAAATCGGTGAAGTGGCTGCAGCGCATCGGCTTCACCAATGCACATCAGTCCGATGACACCTACGCGAACGGCAACAACGACATCAACTCGTGGCTCAAGACCTTCGCCCGCTTTGGCGATCATCTTCCCGACAAGCTCAGTGCGAAAGATGCACTGACGCTGCATGGCAATGCACAGGTCGGCATCTCAGGTCTCAAGCAGGTGCAGTACTGGGTGCGGGATGTGAACGCGCCGCTGCCTGCCAACGACCCGAACTTCACTCAGGCACCGTGGCAGGATGCGGAGATCGTGCCTTTTCATGGCAGCGGCATCGCGGGCTTCAAAGGCGCGCCGCTGCATCCTGCGCAGTTTGATCCAGTGACGCGCAGACCCCGGCAGTGGCCCATGCAGCACACGCTGTGCCGCTGGATTGCCAAACCGGTCAAACTCGCGCCCGGCAAGTACGAGCTGCGCTGCCGTACCATCGATGCCACCGGCAACGCCCAGCCGATGCCACGCCCTTTCCCGAAGTCCGGGAAGAACAACATTCAGAAAGCGCTGCTGGAAGTGGTGGCCTGAGGCGTCTTTTTCAGTGTGACAACAAAGAGGGTGGTGTCAGGCCCGGATGCTGCTGTATGGATTCCGCATGTATTCATCCTCTGTCCCCTGGCAAGTTTTGTCGTCCAACGTTGGTGTCGGTGTCCTCACGGCAGGCTGGACGCTTGACGTGGTTTATCCGGACATTGCGGCATCGAGAAGTTTCGTCCTTGATGTCATGTTCGATTCACCCTTTGCGTTCGTCCCCGTCGTGCACCTCGGGCTCACTGGATTCGACATGGACCGGCAGGAAAGCTCGCGGCTCACGCTGAAGGCGGAGAACGTCACGGAGTTCGGCTTCCAGGCGGTCATCTCCACCTGGGATGCTTCGCGGATTTTTTCCGTGGAGTTCAACTGGATGGCCATCGGCGCCTGATCACGGCTTGCGGAAGCACCAGGAGCGGTAGGAGAGCTCGCCGGACTTCAGCGCCTCATACACACGTGCGCCAGGCAGTCCGGCGAAGTCGCGGCCTAGGGAATGCAGAAATTTGGGCAGGCGCTGGCAGATGAGAGCCTCGCTGCGTGTGGCATTGATCTCCATGCCTCGCAGTACTTCAGTGCGGATGTCGCGGGTCTGCACGATCTCCAGCGGTGCTTGAGCAATGGCCTGCTCCCATTCGGCCCATTGATCGCGGAAGCGAAAGTCGGCATAGAGAAAGTGACCGCCCGTCTTCAGCACGCGTGCGACTTTGGCCAGGAAGCCGGGGAAATCGGGGTAGCAGTGCGATGCCTCGACATTGATCACCGCATCAAACGTTTGCGGAGGGTAGGAGAGCGACTGGGCATCTCCCTGCACAAAGCGGAGTCCGCTCACCTGATGGCGTTTCTTACAGAAGGCGATGCCGCTGGGATTGAGATCCAGACCTGTGTAGCTGGCGGGATGCAGCGTGCGCGTGAGCCAGGAGGCACCGCCGCCATGGCCGCAACTCACCTCCAGCACATCCTTGCCACGCAGATCCACCTGGGTGGCGACGTGATGATAGAGCTGGATGCAGGCGCGGTTGGGCTCGTCAACAGCTTCGAGCTGCAGGCCGACGGGCGGGGCGGTCTCAAAGGCGTAATTCAAAAACAGCACTTCTTCGCTCCGCAGCCGCCGTGTGAGATACGGATACCACAGCTGCCAGATGGCTTTGCGGACGGGGCCGATGGAGAAGAGGCGTTCGAGGAGGGACATGGAATGGCAAAACCTGCGAGGTGATGGTGGCGGATGCAACTTGCCAGTTGGCATTCATTGTGCGGGAATAATATTGCTGCAGGTGCCTCACACTAGGAGCCGCATGCTTTGCCCGACATGAAAGACAGCTCCCCTATTCCCTCCAGCGAGGTCACGCCTGAGGAGACCTTTCTCAACCGGCGCTTCTTCATGAAGTCGGCCATCTGGGCTGGCTCCACGCTGGCCACGGCGGGGCTGTATCGCAGCTTCAGCCCGCGACCAGAAGTGGAGGACACGGGGACGGCCATCGCCACCGTGGCCGAGCCGTCGCTGCAAACGACGCTCGCAGCGGATGAAAGGGTGAACTCGTTCACTGACATCGCGGGCTATAACAACTACTACGAATTTTCGACCGACAAATCTGCGGTCGCGGCGAAGGCCAAAGACTTCGTCACCGACCCGTGGAGTGTGCAAGTTGGCGGGCTGGTGCAGAAACCGCGCAGCTTTGATCTCGCGGACCTGCTCAAGTTTGAATCCGTCGAGCGCACCTACCGTTTCCGGTGTGTGGAGGGCTGGTCAATGGTCATCCCGTGGGTGGGATTTCCACTGTCCAAACTGCTGGCGATGGTGGAGCCGCTGAGTGCCGCGACACATGTCGCGTTTGAGACGTACTATGACATCAAGCAGATGCCTGACTCCCGTTACGCCGGCATTGATCTCCCGTATGTGGAAGGTCTGCGGCTGGATGAGGCGATGCACCCTCTGACGCTGCTGGCCACCGGCCTGTATGGCAAGACTCTGCCCAATCAAAACGGCGCGCCGGTGCGGCTGGTAGTCCCGTGGAAGTATGGTTTTAAGAGCATCAAGTCCGTGGTGAAAATCACGCTGATGGACCGCGAGCCGCCCACCACTTGGAGCCTCGCCAATCCGGGTGAATACGGCTTCTACTCCAATGTGAACCCCACCGTCGATCACCCGCGCTGGTCGCAGGCGCATGAGCGGCGCATCGGTGAAATGGGCTCCCGACCTACGCTCATGTTCAACGGCTATGCGGAGCAGGTGGCGCATCTCTATGCGGGCATGGACCTCAGCGCGGATTTTTGACCTGTATGAACTTCAGCGCAGACACACGTTTTCACCGGCAGCTTTTTCTCTTCAATGGACTGCTGCCTGCCGTGCTCATCTTGATCGACGGCTGGCGCGGGAAGTTGGGGGCGAATCCTGTAGAGTACGTCACGCGTGCCACGGGTGTGCTGACGCTTGTCTTTCTCATTCTCACACTGCTGGTCACGCCGCTGCGCAAAATCTATGGGTGGAACTGGCTGCTCAAACAGCGCCGCCTGCTGGGCCTGTATGCGTTTTTTTATGGTGTCGCGCATCTGCTGACCTACCTGGCCTATGATCGTGACTGGCAGCTGCAAACGGTGGTTGGGGACGTGTACAAGCGGCCCTTCATAGCTCTGGGCATGTTTAGCTTTCTGCTAATGGTGCCGCTGGCGGTCACCTCCACCAATGCGATGATCAAAAAGCTCGGCGGGCCGCGCTGGGCACAGTTGCACCGGTTGACGTACTACACTGCCATCGGCGGTGTGCTGCATTACTGGGCCATCGTGAAGTCGGATGTGACGTATCCGTTTTTCTTCGCGGTGATTGTGACGCTGCTGCTCGGCTGGCGCGTGGTGATGAGCATCAAAAAAGCGCGAGGTGCAGCACCCCGCGCTTTGTGAGACTTTGAAGTTCGCTTATTTGGCAGGAGCGGCGTTCCAGACCTTGATGTCGTCAAACCAGCCGCTCTGACCGGCGACACCGAGTTCGATCTTCGACTTGGTCGCGTGGCCAATGCCAGCAGATTTGAGGAAGGCGACGGCTTTGCCATCGATGCTGACACGCATTTCATCACCCACGGTCTCGACGAGCAGCGTGTAGTCTTTGTTTGCTTCGAGTTTCACTGGAAAGGTGGCGCTTTTGCCTGCCATCATCTTGTTCACTTCATCCTTCTTGGTCGGGTCTTTGCGCAGTTCCTTGATGATCATGTTCTGGCTGCCTTCGCGCTCATCCATGAGGGTGACTTTGTCGAGTCGCACCTGGGCGCGGCAGAGGTGGCCGTAGTGGGCGGCGGTGTATTTGCGGTCGTCGAACTCAACATCGATCATCGTGCAGCCTTCAAAGCGGATTTTCACTTCGA
The DNA here is from genome assembly GCF_029946185.1 of Prosthecobacter sp. GTDB lineage: Bacteria > Verrucomicrobiota > Verrucomicrobiia > Verrucomicrobiales > Verrucomicrobiaceae > Prosthecobacter. Next base: position 32,034 of record NZ_JAQSEA010000150.1, on the reverse strand, counting down.
CGACGCTGTCCTTAGTAGGCACTTCCAGGCCATAGACGGCGGCATGCGCGGTGATGACTGATTTGCCGTCTTTGGAGGGCATATCCTTCACCCGCGTCTGGGTGCCCTTGAGTGCATCATTTTCAAAGACAAACGTGTCCACCACGCGGTGCCAGCGTTTGTCATGCTCGCTGCCGTTCATTTCATCGGAGAACAGCAGTTCTTTCTTTTCGGCGATGGGCTTGGCGGGAATCTTGGGCAGGTCTGCGGCCAAGATGGCGGCACTGATGAGGAGGCAGGGGGCGAGGAGGAGGCGGATGTTCATGGGCGCATTCAAACGAGTAAATCTGGCGAGTTCATGCGCCAAAATTGTCGAAGATCAGTCAGCGCTTGAGTTTCATGCGCTCGAAGTGTCTGCTTCATCTCCTATGAGCCAACCTGCCTGCCCGATGTGCGAGATGAATGATGTTTTGGACCACACCGACCGCTATGAGTGCATGACCTGCGGTCACGAATGGCCGAAGCTGGAACTAGCAGACGAGCCGGATGCGGCGCGTGTGGTGAAGGACGCCTACGGTGCCGTGCTGGCGGACGGCGACATCGTGGCAATGATCAAGGATTTAAAGCTCAAAGGCTCCAATGACGTGCTCAAAGTAGGCACCAAATCAAAACCTATCCGACTCGTGGATGGCGACCACGAGATCTCCTGCAAGATGGACGGGATCGCGATTGGCCTGAAGGCCTGCTTTGTGAAAAAAGTAGTCAGCTAAGCGGCGGGCGCATTCAGCTTGGGATTGATCACATGTCGCCACCACGGTGGCAGCAGGACCATGGCAATGGCCCAGAAATAGCCCACTGGAAGTTTCGGGGCCTCGGGCTCCGGGGTCAGGAGGTAGTAGGGCTTCACTGCGATGTGGTGATAGGAGTGGTGCCCGACGCGGAAGGTGATGTAGCTGGAGAAAAAGTGGTAGGTATCCCAGGAGTGCTCTGCACCGGTCTTTTCATATTCACCGTTGCTCATGCGGCGCATGAGGCCGTAGTGCTGGATGTAATTCACCGACTCCAGGACGATGTGAGCGCCAAGGATGTGAGCCAGATAAAACAAGGTGCCGTTCAGTCCTGAAACCAGATACAGGCCAATCAACAGCGCCAGCTGGCCTAGGGCATAGATGAACATTTTGTTCTTCCACAAGCCCTCGCCATTGCAGCGTCGGGCCTCCATTTTACAGCAGCGGATCATGCTGCCGGGAATCGTGCGGAAGATGTAGGAGTAGATGCTTTCATTCAGCCAGGCGGTGTTTTCGTCATGATCCGTTCCGGCGTGGACATGATGACTGCGGATGTGAATGAGCTTGTAGTGTGGATAGAACAAGAAGGTGGTGAGCAGCCGCTGTGTGATCTGATCGAGCTCTTCCTTTCCGTGCAGCAGCTCATGGGCTGCCCCAAAACCGATCCCGCCCATCAGGCTGGCGACTGCGATCAGGATGCCGATTTCCATGGCATTGAAACGATTCAGAGACATCGCCAGCCACACGATTGAGGCCATGTAAAACACAGCATACAGACGCGTGTTCCATTGCAGCAAAGACACTTGCACGCCTGAGAAATCAGCCTTCTCGTAATGACCGTCATCCTGCCAGCCGGTGATCCAGTCCAGCATTGGCAGCGCGACCTGCAAAAAAACAATGGGCAGCAGAAGCCACCAGCCCCCCCCCCAGACACCCAAGGCAAGCAGGACAAACAGCGCATGAGGCAGAAAGCAGAACATGACGTGGCGGTTCAGCGACGGCTTAGTCTGGCTTTCAGGAGAGAGAGATTCCATGAGGCGGCTATATGGATGCGAATGAGCTTGGATGAAAACGGGAACAAAGGCAGCATCTAACGTGCAGCATTCCTCCCGTCCGTTCAGATAGAAGATGCGGGCGTGTGCGACTCATGGCCACTAAATCTTTATTTAGCAGGGAGCGCTTTCATGTGGATTGGCGATCACGCGTCCTCTTGTTATTGTTTCTCTACTATGTCTGATCCATCCGCAGCTCCGTCTCCCCAGCTTTTCTTTGAAACGATCAATGCCTTCCAAAAATCGGCAGCGTTAAAGGCAGCGATTGATCTGGGGTTGTTCACCGCCATCGGCAGCAACCCGGCGACTGCTGCCGAGATCGCCACTCTCTGCCAGTGCCCGGAGCGCGGCATCCGCATTCTGGCCGACAATCTGACGATCTTGGGCTTCCTCACAAAGGATGGGCCGTGCTACACGCTAACGCCATCCTCTGCGGCTTTTCTTGATCAGAAATCCCCGGCGTACTTCGGCGCGGCGGTGAATTTTCTGCTGGCTCCGGGGCTGACGGAGGCCTTCACAGATCTCGCATCCACCATTCGCCGTGGGCGTCTGCATACGACGGAGGAGGGCACGACTGCAGCGGATCATCCGGCCTGGGTGGAATTTGCCCGCGCCATGGGGCCGATGATGATGCCGACCTCGCAGGGCGCAGCGGCCCTGGTGCCGCTGGATCCCTCCCGCGAGACCCGTGTGCTCGACATCTCCGCAAGTCATGGGGCTTATGGCATTGCCGTCGCGCAAAAAAATCCACGCGCGCATCTCGTTGCGCTTGATTGGGAAGCGGTGCTCGAAGTGACGAAGGAAAACGCAGCGGCAGCAGGTCTCGCGGAACGCTTCAGTACGATCACCGGCGATGCCTTCACGGTGGATCTCGGCAGTGATTACGATGTCGTGCTGGTGCCGAATTTCCTGCACCACTTCACGATCAATGAATGCACCCGCTTTCTGAAGCGTGTGAAGGCTGCGCTGCGGCCGGGCGGCAAGGTGGTGATCGTTGAATTTGTGCCGAATGAGGATCGCGTCACTCCGCCTCCGGCTGCCAGCTTCAGCCTCGTCATGCTTGGCACCACGCCGGAGGGGGATGCCTACACGTTTGCGGAGTATCAGCAGATGCTCATCGAGGCAGGCTTCAATGAGGCTTCGTTGCATCCGCTGCCGCCCACGGCGCAGACTGCGGTGATCGCGGTGGCGTGAGCTGCGCTATTTCTTCCGCCTCCTTCAACAATCCAGTGGAAGGAACCCCGTGAAAGCAGCCTTCATGAGCCGCAGGTGAATGGCGGCGCAGTGACTTCGCGCTAGGGATCAGCCTGCCTTCATCAATTTCGATGTACTCAAACATCGTCGCCACCGTTCCGGGTGGCAGGCCGATTTCCGCCAGGCGTTCGTTCAGACGCTCCGTGCCTGTATCGCGCCAGCCGCGCTTGGTCATGAAGGCGTTCCAGATTTCGATCTCCTGCTCGGTGGGCTGGCGGCCATTCGTATAGGCCCAGGCCAGCAGGCTTTCATCGCTACCGCCCTTGAGCGTTTCAGCTTCGAGTGTGGCGTAGTCGATTCGGAGGAACTCGCAGCAGCGCCAGTCAAAGCTGCCAGAGATAGCGCCGCGCCTAGACTGCCAGTCTTCAGGCAGTGTGCCCGCGGCAGTCAGACGAATCTTGTCCAGCATCCGGCCGAAATAGACCAGACCGTTCACTTGAGCGTTAGGGCTGCGGAGTCCGGGAATGAGGGTGGGGTAAGGGAGTGTCATGCGAGAAATATGCACGGCCGCCCACCGCCTTCAAGAATGGCATGAGTGTGCAAAGGTGTGAAGCACCCTTTGCAATTCGGGCTATTCAAAAGTAACGGAGGCCATGCGCAGTCAAAAAGTCAGCAATCGATCCCCCCGCCCTTTCAAAACCAAAAATGACCAGTGGTCGGGCGTCCGCACCCCCAAAGTTTTGTTTACAGCTCCCAAGCCCACCGTGCCTGCTGCCAAAGCTGACGCCCCTGCTGGAAAGCCTGCCGACAAGGCGAATGCTGGGAAATAAAGGACTGGGAAGTCTGCATGACTGGCTAAGCTCCTGGAATGAGAGCTTCCCCTGACTCTGCCGAACTGCTGGGACGAACGCTGACTAGCACGGGAGAAACACTCGCGGCTCTGTCAGACAAGTCGCCAGTGCTGCTGGTCCTGCTGCGGCACGAGGGCTGCACCTTCTGCCGCAATGCCATGTCTGACATCGCGCGACTGCGCAGGCAGATTGAAGCCGCGGGCACGCGTATCGTGCTGGGGCACATGGGCGAGGCTGAAGATTTTGCCGCCTTTGCCGGACGCTATGGTTTGGCTGACATCGCCGCTGTGGCGGATCCTCAACGCACACTTTACAAGGGGCTGGGCCTGAAGCGTGGCCGCATGGTGCAATTGATGGGACCGCGTGTGCTGTGTGCCTGGATCAAGTCCGCCGTGGCAGGTCATCTGCCGGGCAGGATCAAAGGCGATCCGCTCCAGCTCCCCGGCGCATTTCTGCTGCATCATGGGCAGGTGATCAAAGGCCACACCTATCGCGATGCCTCGGACAGGCCTGACTACGTAGCGCTCGCAACGCCACTGGCAGCGTGACGGCTTGCAATCACCGTTTTTGGCTTGCCTGTCACGGAGGGCTGCGGTGATTGTAGTTCATGGCAAATCCGGAGAGCGTGCAACCGTCCGCGAATTTTGGCCTCTTCATGCTCGCCTCTGCACGCCATGCAAACCCAGACGCACTCGTCATTGCCCTTGGCACGGCAGGCTCACCAAAACACGCGAACCCGGCATTCATGTATCAGCCAGACCGGTTGCATGACGCCTGACTTCGCGTTCCGTGTGGCACCATGGAATCCACAATCAAGATCGCCCTCGTTGGCGCCGGCATGTTCGGCGGAGATGTTCACGCACGTGCTTACGCGGACCTGCAGCGCTTCGGCATCGCCGGGCAGCTCGCCCGTGTCGGCCTCGACAAATACTCCCGCGAACTCGCCGGGGTGAAGTTTGATCTCGTCGCCGTCGCCACCCGCAGTGAGAAATCCGCGCTCAAAACCGCTGCCGCCTTCAAGGAACTCACCGGCCACGAGCCGCGTGCCTTCCATGGCGATGCGCCTTGGGATGACATCCTGGCTGCCTTTCCCGATCTCGATGTGATGGCAGTGGCAACTCCGGACCATCTGCACACGCAGCCCATTCTCGCCGCTCTGGCCAAAGGGGTTCACGTCTTGACCGAAAAACCCATGTGCCTCTCCATTCAAGAATCGGATGAAATCATCGAAGCGGCCAAGGCCAAAAACCTCATCGTCGCTGTCGACATGCACAAACGCTATGACCCCGACCACCTGCGCATTCGCGATGACATCCAGAACCGCATCGGTGCGCCGCTCTATGGCACCGCCTATCTCGAAGAGCCGCTTGAAGTCAGCACCAGCACCTTCAAGTGGGTGGAAAGCAGCGACCCATTCAGCTACGTCGGCCCGCATTGGACGGACCTGATCTGGAGCTACTACCACAGCAAGCCCGTGTCCCTGACCGCTGTGGGTCAGAAGAAACGTCTGATCCGCGACGGCATCAATGCCTTCGACGCCGTGCAAGTGCGCGTCGATTTCGACAACGGCATGTCGATCAGTTTTAACAATAACTGGGTTACCCCCGCTGACTTTGAAGGTCCGGTGAACCAAGGTCATGAGATCGTCGGTGCTGACGGCAAAGTCGAGAGCGACCAGCAGTACCGTGGCTTCCGCTGGTGGAATCAGGGCGGCGGCACCCGCACGAGCAACAATCACTTTACCCGTGAAGTATCCCGCCCGGATGGCAGCAAAGGCTACATAGGCTATGGCGTCGATAGTCTGACTGTGGGTCTGGTGGCCATCTGCCGCGTGAAGTTTGCCCAAGAAACACGGGATTCCGTGGCCTCACTCTATCCTACCGCCGAAGATGCCCGTATTACCTGCGCCATTGTGGACGCCGCCGCCCGCGTGCGCGATCTTAACTGGAAGTACATGCAGGAAGGCAAAGGAGCGACAGTTACTGCACGCTTCGACAAAGACGGCATCACCATCATTGATCCAAACGCTGCTCAGGTATTCCAGAGCATCTATAACAAGGCGCTTTAACCGCCGAACTGAGATGCCGCACTTGGTTCTGCGCTTGACTTTCCACTAAGCCTTTCATAAACAAGGTGTTGTAATCCCAATAATAAAACCACAAATGATTCTATCGTCTTCCCAACTTCGCCGCGCTGCTACTCTTCAAGAAAAAATCGAAGACCTCCAGCAGGAACTGGCTCAACTGCTTAGCGGCTCATCCAAGTCGTCCTCCACCACCTCATCGACTGCAGAAAAGCCTGCCAAAAAGAAGAGAATCATGTCCCCCGCAGCGCGCAAGAAGATCGCTGACGCTCAGCGCAAGCGCTGGGCCAAGCAGAAGTCCGTCGCCCCCGCCGCTGAGAAGAAAGCCAAATAAGTTCTAACTTACGGTTACTACCGTCATCAGACAAAGGCCCCAGTTCGTAAGAACTGGGGCCTTTGCATTGGCAGCAGAAGCGATGTGAGGTGTTACAGTGATTTCTGAAAACAAAGCCTGGAGACGTTCGACGGCAGTTGAAGGACAAACCGCCCTGCCTTTGCTCCATCAACACTCCCACGCCAGCGGGAGGCAGGGCTGGCTGTCCTCAGCCTACCGCCACCGAAGCCCACTATCTTTGTGCAGGAAACAGCCTTCCACCCGGAATTGGGTTACGTGATTCGTTTTACTTCACAAACATGGGATCGTCCGGATTCCCCTTGCTCAGCAGATAGGCCATGAGATCGAGGATGTCGTCCTCTTTGAGCATGAAGAGCAGGCCCGGCGGCATCATGCTGATCTTGCTCTCCTCCGTTTTCACCACCTTGCGGGAATCGACATTGGTGAAGTTGTTGGGGTCCATCATGTTGGTGCAGACCATCATGTTGTTCTCATTCATGTTAGCGATGCGGCCAATGACCGTGCTGCCGTCCTGCAGGGTGAAGACCGTGCTGCCATACTGGTCGCTGATCTCCTTGCTAGGCTCCAGAATATGCTCCAGCAGATCGCGCGGGCTGTACTTGCCAGCCACACTGGTCAGGTCAGGACCAACGGCACCGCCTTCGTTGTTAAAGCGGTGACAGGCGAAGCAGGTGGCTGCACCAAACATGTTGCGGCCATTGGCGAAGTTACGGTTGCCCTCCAGTCCGACTCCGAGCGACTTGCTGAGTTCAGCCAGCGTCCACGCTTTGACGAACTGCATCGGCTTCACCGTGAAGCTCGGCGCTTTGGCTTCCGGCTTGGAATCCAGCACATCCTTGATGGCCAGCTTTTCCTCCTCCGTCATGGTGGAAAGCGCGTTCTGTTTGATCTCGCCAATAAACAAGTCAAACGACGCCCCACCTTTGTAGTTCGCAGCACGCAGAAACCAGCGGAAGTAGTCGGCGCGCAGCTCCTTCGTCCAGCCGCTCTTCGCAAATCGCAGAATGCGAGCATAATCGATCTGCTCCTCCTGGGTCGGCGAGCCATTCACCAGCGGCTCAGCCTTGGCCACGATGCCTTCATCGCCCAGATAGACCAGCACCTCACACAGATCACGGTTCAGCGCCGGATCATTCGTGGGAAACAGCGGCGACAGATGCTTGATCAGCGACTCCTTTGTCGCAGCATCCGGCTCTCCCATGCGCGTGAAGGCGAGCATGTAGTCACGGATCAACGTCACACGATCAATCCCCTTGAGCGCCTTGAAATTGATCTTGTTCAGCGCAGCCAGCACCGGCTTCTGTAGTGCTTTGTCTCCACCACTGCTGCGAGCTAGAGCCATGAGCGCGCTCAGGGCGGCACGAGGATTGGTTTCGGTTAGCGCTTTATCTTTCCAGGAAGCCAGCGGCTGATGCTCCAGCGCAATACGGGCAGCGAAACGCATGTTGCGGTCAGCATGTCCAAGATTGAGCCATGCCCGGTCAACAGCCTCGGCATCTTGTTTGCCGAGGAAGGCTTCTAACCCTCTACGAACATCCGCCGTTCTGTTATGATTGCCCGAATCCGCATGCTGAGTGGAATCCCAAGAACCAAGCTCACCACCCACATAAGTTACCCGATACAACCCCGACTGCACCTTGCGGCCGCCTACGCTCACATACATTGCGCCATCCTTCTTCGAGACTTCAATGTCCGTCAGCGGCAGCGGAGCACCGCTCATGAACTCCTCAGTCACACCAGTGTAACCACCACCGTTCGGCGAAAGATGCACGGCATACATCTTGCCGTAGCTCCAGTCGCAGATGAAAAGCGCATCCTGATACTTAGCCGGAAACTTCGCGCCATAGCCAAAAGCCACGCCGGTCGGAGAGCCAGGTCCGATGTCCACCACGGCCGGCAGGCTGTCCTCCCAGCGCATGGGGAATTTCTTGCTGCAAGTGCGCCAGCCGAAATCCCCACCGCTCTGCATGAAGCACACACGCGTGGGGCGGTACCAGGGCATGCCGGTGTCCCACTCCATGTCAGCGTCGAAGCCAAAGATGTCGCCACTGCGGTTCATGGCGATGTCGTAAGTGTTGCGCGTGCCAATGTTCACCAACTCCCATTTCTTGCCGTCGAGATCGGTTTTCGCCAGCCAGCCTCCTGGAGCCAGTACATCGCGCATGAAGCCACGTCCGGTCAGCATGGGGTAAAGTTGATCCTCGGCCCAATGGCGGGGCACCAGGCTGGTCTCACAGTTGGGTTCCGGCGTCTGGTTGCCGCACATCACATACAGGCTTTTCCCATCCGGAGATGCGATCACGCCATGCGGTCCGTGCTCCCCGGCCTTGCCCGGGAAGGAGCGCAGCAGTTCCACCGTGTCGAATTGATCATCCCCGTTCGTGTCCTTGCAGCGGTAGAGGCCGCGGCCCTGATAGGCGTTGTCATTCACCACGCCATAAAGTGCGCCTGCATGAAACAGCAAACCCTGGCAGTGACCAAAGTCGATGCTCAGCTTTTCCACCTTCGTTTCACCGGGACTGCCAGTCAGCGCCGGTGGGGTGATGCGGTACAGCGCGCCATACTGGTCGCTGCAAATCATGCGGCCTTTGTCATCCTGTGTCATCGACACCCATGAGCCTTCCTGCTCTTTGGGCACAGAATACAGCAGCTCCACTTTAAAGCCTTTGGAGATCGTGACCTTGTCTGCCGGAGTCGCCTGATCGGCCAGTTGCGCGAGCGCCCCTGTCGCGATGAATAGAAGAGAAATGAGAGGGTGTTTCATGGTTGCGAAAAGTAGCGCCATTCAGGCGCATGAATTGCGCCTGATCACAGGCTGGAACGGGATTGCTTTACTCCGAACTACTTCATGAGTTCCTTGACCTTGCCTTCGATCGCGTTGGCCCACATCTGATAGCCTGTGGCGTTGAGATGGAGCAGGTCGGGCATGATCTCCTTTGGAAGAGTGCCGTCTGGCTTCAGGAAGATGTTGCCGATGTCCATGTAGAAGACGCTTTTGCCATCCGCGAAGCCTGAGATGAGGTTGTTCGTGGCAACGTTCTGTTTGCGCATCGCATCGTCCTTGGTGGCTCCGCGTGGAAAGATCCCCAGCAGCAGTACCTTGGTCTCCGGCAGTTTCTTTTCCAAGATATCGAGGATCATCTTCACGCCCTCGGCGGTTTGCTCGGGGCTGCTCGCATACACCGCACCCCCATGCTCGACGGCGGGACGGCCCTGATGGCCGGTGTTGTTCGTGCCGATCATGAGCACCACCAGCTTCGGCTTGATGCCGTCAAAGTTACCGTTCTGCAGACGCCAGATAACGTGCTCGGTGCGGTCACCGCCGATGCCGAAATTCGCCGCCTTGAACGGAGCCCACGTTTTGGCCCACACCTCCTTGCCATTTTTTTCCCAGCCTTGCGTGATCGAGTCGCCCAGAAACACCAGCTGGGCCTCGCCCTTTTTGGAAATCTCATTGAAGCTCTCATGACGCTTCATCCAGCCCGTATCACGCGGCTTGGGATCAATGGCAAGATTCTTGGCCGTTTCAGCAAAGCTGGTGACGGCGACACAAAAGGAGGCAAGCAGGAGGAGGTGGAGTTTCATGGTTAAGAACGGCGATGATGCCGGGAAGCCCTGAAACTGGCAAGCCTCGATTGCTATTTCACGCCTTCAGCGCCCAGTCGAGCAGGGCCTGCGCGTCGCGCCAGACCCCTTCGTGACTGTCGTTGAGAATGACCACAATGCGCCTGCGCCCGTTGCGCTGGCCGGTGGCCACCAGGCAGTAACCGGCAGCCTCGGTGTAGCCGGTTTTCATTCCATCGCAGTAGCTCGCGCTGCGCAGCACGCGGTTGGTGTTGGCCAGCTCGATGATTTTGCCGTCAGGCCTGGTGAACTTAAAGCTCTGCAGCTTCACGATCGCACGGATGTCCGGCAGTTTGTCCGCCTCCTTGGCGATCATCGCCAGATCACGCGCCGTGGAATAGGGGTTTTCATCGGTGACGGATGGCAGACCATGCGGATTGACGAAGTGCGTGTCCTTCAGCCCAAGCGCCTGTGCACGTGCATCCATCTTTTGTGCAAAAGCAGCCACGCTGCCAGCATTGTCACGTGCGAGCGCCTGCGCGATGTCGTTGGAGCTTTTCACCAGCATCGCGGTGAGCAAATGACGGCGAGTGTACTTCTCTCCCACCTTGAGGCCGATGCGCACCGGGGCGCACTGCGTGTCCGCCAGCTCAATGGTGACCACCTTGTCGAGGTCTCCCGCTTCCACAATCAGCAGACCGGTCATGATTTTCGTCGTGCTGGCGATGGCTCCCCGCAGGTCAGGGCTCTTTTCGAACAGCACATCGTCGTTCTCAGGATCAATGATGATGCAACGCCCGGCACTGATCTGTGGAATGGCGCCCCGGAGATTCTTGATCTCAATCTCATGGCGCACCTTCTTCGTTTTCTCGACCTCTGCGGCGAGCTGCGTCTCCAGCTTCTTCTTGAGGAGCTGCACAGAGGCCTCACGCGCGGTGATGTCCGCCTTCGCTTGCGCGATCATCTGCTTCTCACCAGCAAACTCCTGCTCGCGTCTGGCGATGGCTGCAGCCTTGGCCTCCACCTCCTCCTCCCGCCACTGCAGCTTCTGCTCGCGCTTAGGGTCACCACAGCCCGAGATAGACATGCAGAAAAAACCGGCCAGCAAGGCACGGCGGAGATGGTGAGACTGACAGGGGGTGATCATTTCAAAGTTCAGCGATGAGTTCTTTCAGGCGGGCGACGGGCCACTGGCCGGGAGCATTCGATGCACCAATAAAGCCGTAATTCAACAGACTGCCACATTTTGCCAGTACCAGACGCGAAACACGCCCCCATGGCCCCATGCCCATGACGGAAAGACGCAGCCGGTGGTTCTCCCCCGTCAGCTTCATGAGTCGGGCCAGATCATCCTGCGTGTTCAGGTACGTAGCGATCTTCACGGCATCCAGTCCCGCCTGCTGGGCGAAATTCACCGCCCCGCGCAGGACCTCATCCGCCGGAGTGGCCTGAAAGTCATGGAACGAGCCAACCACCGGCACCCCTGCGGCCCGTGCTTTCTGGATCATGCCCTGCATCTGGGCCGCGCTGCGCAGCTCGATGTCGATCAACGTGGCGAGATCCAGCAAAGGCTCGATCATCGCCGCCCGGGTGGCGGGATCTTCAGGAGCCTGCCCGCCTTCCGCTGGATGGCGGGCGGTGAGGAGCAGCGGCAGCGTGTTGCCAGCCAGCATGGCACGCAAATCCGCAGCAGGGATTTTCAACTGGTCCAGCCGCAGTTCAGCCACATCGCACAAGTTCGCGCGTGAAGCATTGTCGAGTGAGGTAAAGTGCTCAAGGGCAGTGGAATCGGCCACCACCCCGACCGCGAGGGGCCGTGAGGAGAAAAGCAGGTTTTTAGTGGAAACAAGTTGAGCCATTGGCTAGGCGGAGTATAATTTTAATAAATCTAAATAGGTTTTAGTATCTTACGCATCATTATGCTGGGCAGGAAGCAAGAAATCAATTTGCAGCTCACCGAACTGCTCGACAGCGCGCTTCTGGCGTTCTGCCTATGGTTTGGTCATTTCCTGCGTGCAGATTTGGTTCCGGTCTTCTTTCCCGATGCGGTGGAGATTCCGCCCATGGAGAACTTTTACTGGGTGATTGCGATCGTGGCTCCGTTCACGCCCATCGTTTTGGAGGCACGCGGCTTTTATTCCAACATCTACAACAAGACGCCCGGACGCTCGATCCGCCAGCTGGCGGAGGCCTTGGCTGCCATCGGCATGTGCATCGCCTTTTGCATCGTGTTCTTCAAATGGTCGGTCGAAAGTCGTGCCGTGGTCGTTTTCTCCGTGGCCCTCGGGGCTCTCTCCTTGCTTCTGCGCGAGGCTTGGCAGCGTGAAATCCTGCGCAAGCAGATGGCTTCAGGCAAGGGCCGTGAACGTGTCATCATCGCCGGCGCGCAGACCGATCTTGAGGCTTTCCTCACCAACATGACCTCCGAGCAGCGTTCCGAGATCGAGGTCGTGGGACAAATCGACATCATGCAGCGCCCGGTGTCCGATCTCGTCGCAGCGCTGCATGAGCACTCCATCAGCCGCGTGCTCTTTGCCGCGCAGCATGTGCATTTCAGCAAGATCGAAGAGGCCGTACAGGCCTGCGAAACCGAAGGCGTCGAAGCTTGGATCGCCGCAGATTTCTTCCAGACCGCCATCGCCCGTCCTACCTTTGACGTCCTGGGAGGACGCCTGATGCTGGTGTTTCATTCCACGCCGCAGGTCTCATGGGAACTGATGTTCAAAGGCATCGTGGATCGCGTCGGCGCACTCATTCTGCTTCTGCTCTCATTGCCGCTCTGGCTTGTGGCGGTTGCTGGCATTCGTCTGGGCTCACGCGGCCCGGTTTTCTTCAAGCAGGAACGCGCCGGACTCTACGGCAAGCCCTTCACCATGTGGAAGTTCCGCACCATGCAGAATGGCGCCGAATCCAAGCGCGATGAACTGGAGACCCGCAACGAAATGGATGGCCCGGTCTTCAAAATCACCAACGACCCGCGCATCTTCGCCTTTGGCCGCTGGCTGCGCCGCACCAGCATCGACGAGCTGCCTCAACTCATCAATGTGCTGCGTGGCGAGATGAGCCTCGTCGGCCCGCGTCCCCTGCCCGTCTATGAAATTCAGCGCATCGAAAAACACGCGCAACGCCGTCGTCTCAGCGTCAAACCCGGCCTGACGTGCTTGTGGCAGGTCACGGGCCGCAACGGTATCAAGAGCTTCGAAGAGTGGGTCGCGCTCGATCTGAAATACATCGACAACTGGTCCTTCTGGCTCGATCTGAAAATCCTCGCGCAGACCCTGCCCGCCGTGATTCGCGGCATCGGCGCGAGCTAAGTATCAGAATTCGTGTCTTTCGCACAGTACGTGAGTGAAACGTGCCGTCCACGGAACCCGTAATGAGTTGATGCGCCACGCTCTCTTATTCCTCGCCGCCTGTGTCTCCCTGAACGCAGCAGCAGCACCGCCTAAGCTCGATTTCGGTTCCGTCCGTGAAGAGCACATCATGATCCCGATGCGCGATGGCAAGCGCCTCTCCGCCTATGTGTTCTTTCCGAAAGGCGAGGGCAAATGGCCAGCTATCTTTGAGCAGCGTTACGCCGACATCAGCAGCGCGGGATCACGCAAAGCGGCGGCCAAGTTCGCTGAAGGCGGCTTTGTCATCGCACTGGTGAACTACCGTGGCACGCATGAGAGCGAGGGCGTTTACCGTGGCTATCGTGGGCTGCAATGGGGGCCGCTGCGTGACGGTTACGATGTGTGCGAATGGCTCGCCACGCAGCCCTGGTGCACCGGCAAAATAGGCACCTATGGCGGCTCGCAGGCAGGCTATGCGCAGAACTACCTCGCCGTCACCCAGCCGCCCCATCTGGTGGCGCAGTACATGACTGACACCGGCCTGAGCCTGTATCAGGAAGGTTACCGCATCGGCGGTGCCACCAAGCCGCAGCGCTTCATTAAGGGCGGCTCCGTGGCACGAGACCCCAAGGACAATGAAGCCATGCTGCGTGAATGGGACCAGCACCCCGACTATGACGATTTCTGGAAGGACGAAGATGCCTCCCTGCATTTCGACAAGATGAACTACCCCTGCTTCACCATCGGCAGTTGGTTTGACTTCATGTGCCAGGGCAGCGTCGACAGCTTCATCGGAAGGCAGCAGCATGGGGGCGCAAACTCACGCGGCCAGCAGCAGCTCATCATCGGTCCTTGGCTCCACGGCGGCTATCCGAAGTCGAACAAGATCGGCGAACTCCTGTTTCCGGAGAACGCCAAGTTCGACGTGTATCCGCACATGACGAAGTGGTTCAATCATTACCTCAAGGGCGAGGCCAACGGTGTAGAGAAAGATACCACAGTGAAATACTACGTGATGGGTGCAGCCGGTGAAGAAGGCGCACCCGGCAATGTGTGGCGCGAGGCGAAAGACTTCCCGCCCGCCAGCTCTACCGCAGACTGGTTCCTCCAACCCGACGGCAAACTCGCCGCAGCTAAACCCTCTGCCGCAAAAGCCAGCACCGCGTATGCCAGCGATCCAGCGCACCCCATGAGCCTGCCCTACGCCGGCTTTCCTGGAGCTAAAGATGCGCGCGGATTTGAAGAACAGGCCGAAGTCCGCACTTGGACCAGCGAGGTACTGACCCAGCCGCTGGAAGTCACAGGCCGCATCAAGGCCGAAGTCTTCGTGTCATCCACCGCCAAGGACACGGACTTCTTCCTGCGCGTGACTGACGTCTATCCCGATGGCCGTTCCATCCTCCTCGTGGACTACCCGCTGCGGGCGCGCTATCACGAAGGCTTTGATCATCAGAAGCTGCTCGTGCCTGACGCAGTGACAAAGCTCGCCTGGGACATCGGCTGGACCAGTATCATCTTCAACAAGGGCCATCGCATCCGCATCACCATCGCCAGCACCGGCGCACCTTATTATGAGCCGAACCCGCAGACCGGCGCACCCATCAGCCACTTCATCACCGAACCCGGCGTCGCAGCAATCAACACCATCTGGCATGACCAAACCCATGCCTCGCGCGTGATTCTGCCAGTCATCAAATAATTCCCCCACTCATGCAAACACACCTCTCCCGACGCACCTTTCTAAACACCGCCCTCGCCGCCAGCGCCGCGTTTGCAGTCCAGGCCAAAGACCCCGCGCCATTGATCGCCTACGTGGGCACCTTCACCTCGCCGCTGCAAAACATGAAGGCAACGCAGGTGGACCTGCCACCGGGAAATGGCAAGGGTATTCACCTGTTCGAAGTGAATCGCAGCACCGGTGCCATGACGCCATGCGGTCTGTACAAATCAGGCACGAGTCCCAACTGCCTCGTCATCAATGCCGCGAAGACTCATCTCTATTCAACGAATGAAACCGACCACCAAGGCGACAACGAGGCGGGATCTGTTAGCTCCTTCTCCATCAATCCGGCGGATGGTCAGTTGAAGCTGGTGAACTCGGTGAGTTCCGGCGGCAAAGGACCGACTAACCTGAGCATCCATCCCTCGGGGCGCTTCCTGCTGGTGGCCAACTACTTTGGCGGCTCGGTGTCGGTGCTCCCGATCAAGGCAGACGGCAGCCTCGGTGAAGCCACAGATTTCAAGCAGGATGCCGGCACCGTAGGGCCGAAAAAAGCCACCAATGCGCCCCCCGGCAGCTTCGCCTTCAGCGGGCATGATCAGGTCCACTCGCACATGATTCAACCTGATCCCACGGGTCGCCATGCCCTGTCCGTGGATCTCGGGCTGGACCAGATTCTCGTGTGGAAGTTCGATGATCAAAAAGGCCTGCTCACGCCAAATGATCCGCCCTTTGTCTCGCTGCCTGCGGGCGATGGCCCGCGTCACTTCGCCTTTCATCCGAATCATCACTGGATGTACTCCCTGCAGGAAGAAGGCTCCAACATTGTGCTGTTTGACTACGATGCCGACAAGGGCCGCCTGTCCCCACGCCAGACGATCTCCAGCCTGCCACCGGGCTTTGCGGGCAGCAATTTCTGCTCCGCCATCATGCTCTCCGCCGATGGCCGCTTCGTTTATGTCGGCAACCGCCTGCATGACAGCATCGGCACTTTCGCAGTCGGCAAAGACGGCACCCTCACTTACGTCAGCGAGGAGTGGACGCACGGCGACTACCCCCGCAGCTTCAACTTCGACCCCACCGGCACCTTCCTTTACAGCCTCAACCAGCGCGGCGACAACATCGCGGTGTTCCGCGTGGACCCCAAAACTGGGACCCTCGCCTTCACCGGTCAATACACGCCCGTCGGCAATCCATCGAGCATCGTGTTCCTGGACTTGGGGAAACGTGGGTGAGCAGGCTGCATACCCACAGCAACTTGCTGTGGGCTGGAGTTACCTGCCGTTAGGCCAGTGATGGCACCCCGATGCTGACATCCACCTCAGCATTGTAATCCACGCCTTCGAGACCGAAGCCGAAGAGACGCAAGAAACTGGTCTGATAGCCTTCAAAGTCACCCAGTTGGGCAAAGTTGTCCGTGTTCACCTCGGCCCAGCGCTGGCCCACGAGATCCTGCAGCGCGGGTTTCATTTCCCAGTCGTCCACGCGGATGCGTCCGGCTTCATCCGGCTGCGGGTTGCCATTGCAGAGGCGCTCTCGGAAGAGGCGGTCCATCTGCTCGATGCAATCCTCATGCGTGCCTTCAGCTTTCATCGCCTTGTAGAGGAGCGAAATATAAAGTGGCACCACGGGAATCGCGGAACTGGCCTGCGTGACGAGAGCCTTGTTCACGGAAACCCAGGCCTTGCCTTTCAGAGGGGCCAGCTTGCCATCCAGCACACGCTGCACGCGCTCAAGGTCCTCTTTCGCACGGCCGATGGTGCCGTTCTTGTAGATCGGCCAGGTCACTTCCGGTCCGATGTAGCTGTACGCCACGGTCTGCACGCCTTCGGCAAGAACGCCGGCGCTTTGCAGCGCGTCGATCCACATCTCCCAGTCTTCACCGCCCATGACGGCCACCGTCTGCGCGATCTCGTCTTCATTCGCTGGGTCGATCGTCACTTCATTGACCACACCGTTGCCAGTGTTCAGGTTTTTGTTCGTGTAGGATGCGTCGCCGATGGGCTTGAGCACCGACTTGAAAACTTCGCCCGTCCTCGGGTGCGTGCGGCGTGGGGAGGCGAGGCTGTAAATGACGCAATCGACCTGACCCAGATCCGCCTTGATCGCTTCGATCACCGTGGTCTTCATCGCATCGGAGAAGGCGTCGCCATTGAAGGAGCGGGCGTACAATCCAGCTGCCTTGGCTTCGTTCTCAAAGGCAGCGGAGTTGTACCAGCCTGCGGTGCCGCAGCGCTCAGCCTCACCCGGTTTCTCAAAGAACACGCCCATGGTGGCTGCTCCCGAGCCAAACGCTGCCGCGATGCGCGAGGACAGGCCGTAGCCAGTCGAGGAGCCGACGACCAGCACCTTCTTCGGGCCATTGGCGATGGGACCGCGCGACTTAACGACGGCGATCTGGTCAGCGATGTGTTTGGCACAACCGGTCGGATGTGCGGTGGTGCAGATGAATCCGCGAATTTTAGGAGCGACGATCATAGGTGGGTAAGTTGAGCGTTAGCAGTCGCGAGGGTGCTGGCAACTGGTTTTCCCCGCCCGAAATCACCAGTACAGCCCAAGACCGGATCAAATGAGTTCGTGTATTCCAGTGCCCCCACTGGTAATTTACCCGCTGAATTGCCGGTCCAACCCATCGCCACGATGAAAACCACGATCCTTCTGTCTCTCATGCTCGGCCTCGGTGCCCAGGCTCCGCTTAATGCTGCAACGACCGCACGACCGTTCGCTCCCGGACTCGCCGTCACGGAATATCCACGCCATGCTTTGCAGGCGAATGACAAAGACAACTTCAACGTGCCGCTTGAAAAACTGGGCCAGCCGATAGGTGAAAAATACGTTGTCGAGTCGCTGTCACCATGGGCATGGGAAACCGAACGCAATGCCGTCGCCAGCGGCTTTCTGGAGATCGAAGCCGATGGCGATTACAGTTTTTCCACTCACAGCTTCTATGACCGCAACCTGCTCATGATCCAGGGCGAAGTCGTCTGCGCTTTCCGTGATGGAGACGATACCGTGGTGACGATCCCGCTCAAGAAGGGAGGCCGCGTGAGCATCCTCTCGGCAGGCTTTGTCGGGGGGCGTGGTGCCAGCGGCATCTTCATCCGCTGGAAGCCTCCGGGACAGACCGAACTCAGCCCCATCCCGCCACGCCTGCTGTCGCACGTTGATGACGGTACGGTGAAGCCCAAGCGTGTGGAGAAAGAGATCAAGCGCACCAACGGCCTGCTCGCCGCCCATCTCATCACCGTCACTGACGACTTCGTTGTCGAAGCTTACAAGAACGGCGTGCGCATTCAGGACGGCCAGCGCACGCTCCTCAATGAAATTTTTGGTGCCACGGCCGAGCGCATGAGCGTGGAGGTACGCCCCGGCGACTGGCTGGTGTTTCATGTGGTGAACAATCACCTGCGCTGGGGGGGCTCGAAGTATTTCGCCGTCGCCGGAATGCTGGGGACAAATGACTTCGGTTTTGTGTCGGATCCCGCAAGTGAGGCGTGGTCGGTGTGTGATGATCCTGATCGCGTCCGTGATTTCATCCGCCGCCGTGATGAGGGCACCGAAATCCGGGCCAGCCCCATCGCCAAACCCTGGGAGGAAGGCGACGGGCACATGCGCCAAAATGCCGGAGCTGGGTTTCCCGGCAAATCGCTCTGGGGTGGCGGTGCCTCAACTTGGATCAAGTTCGTCGCACCGAAAAATCATCCCAAGCCTGTTGCGCTCCCTGCGGTCGAAATAGCACCGGTCAAAGAAATCACTGAACCCGCCAGACCTGCACCTAAAGTCCTGCTATCTCCTACTCGCAGGCCGTTGCAGATTTTGTACGCCATGTATGGCAGCGGTGACAGGAATGCGGACGTCACGCTTCGCGTGAAGGAATTCTTGGAGACCAAGAAGGAATGGTTTGCCGTGACTCCAACTTCACTCGGCATTGATCCCATTCCCTACTGGAACAAAAGCCTGTGGATTGCCTATGTGAAGGATGGCGTGCGGCGTGAGGTGCGGCGCTATGAAAACGAGCATGTGCTGCCGGAGAGCTTTTACGGTCCGCAGGATGCGCCGGAACTCACCAAGTGGCTGCCTGAAAGCCGCTGGCGCTCCGAGCAGGGTGAGCTCCAATTTCACGCCGATCACACCGCCACCGGCTACGGCTTTGAAGGCTTGCCGCATTGGGAGGCTCTGGCCGGCAACAAGGTGAGCATCACTTGGTCAGCCGACCGCAAAGTGAAATACTTTTTCGACTACACCTGGAGCAACTTCCGAGAAAAGGGCAACGAAAAGGCAGCGTTCCACGTCATGCAGTGAGGAGCATGGCCGCTCAAACTGCCCCCTTACTTCACACCGCGCACTTCAAAGCCTTCGGCTTCCAGCACGGCTCTGACCTTGGCGGCCTGGTCACCTTGAATCTCGATGCGTTTGTCACGCACCGTCCCACCGCAACCGCAGGCGGCGCGGACGCGCTTGGCAATAGTCTCGATCACTGAAAGCGGCAGATGCGTGGCGAAGTCCTTGATGACGATGACCGTCTTGCCGCCGCGATGTGCCGTTTCACGCTGAAGCACGACGCGACCCATTTTCCAGAGACGCTGCGGAGAGGTGGGGTCTGTTTTCGGATCCATAAATGAAGCGGCTCACCCCGCGCTGACGTCCTTGTTGTAAAACACCTTCACGTATTTCATGCCCTTTTCGTCGTCGAAACCCCGCTCCATCTGCGGGTCGTTTTCGCTGTTGCCGGGCTTGATGTGGATTTCCACGCCGGTGTCGAGCTTGAGGACGGCGGCGATGCGTTTCTTGGCCTTGGTCAGGTCTTTCTTGGAGATCTCGAAATTGGTCTCGAAGGGCTGGCCCTGCTCTTCCTCCATACGGGCGCGGTGTTCGTCGAACTTGGCGATGGCGTCGGGAGATTTGAGCACGGTCTGACCGAACTCTTCCAGATCGAAATTTTCGCGACCTTCGAAGTAGCTGAGCGCGTCCTTGGCGGCGTTCGCGGTTTCCCAAGGCGGAGTGTCGTCATCGGCTGGCTGCTGTTCTTCCAGGAAGGACACGGCCATCTTGGTGTAGGCATTGGTGAGGAAGGCGGCGTCGGGCACGGCCTCCACGCCGAGAAACTCGCGCACCCAGAAGCGGGTGTCGCCGCCGCTGCGGTCAAAGGTGAGGACGTAGTAGCCTTTCTCGGCCCAGAAATTGAGGATGAGGCAGCCTTTGTCGATCTTGTCGGGATTGATGCCGTGCTCGGTGTGGAGCTGCAGATCGCCGTTGCGCGGGGTGATCGTGAGGAAGGGAACGACGCTGTCGCTCTTCAGGATGCAGATGCCGTTGACGAGCTCGCCTTCGATGTGGATTTCCTTGAGCAGGGAGATGCAAAGATCACCCGCCTTGATGTTGGGGTGGTTGGATTTGGCGTAGAGGCGCTGGGCGATCTCGATGCCCTTGGCGAGCAGTTGATCCTCATCTTCAAAGATGGCCTTGGCGCAGTTGTTCACCTCATGCTGCTTGAGTGAGGCGTGATGGGTGAAACGATGGGCGAGACAGGCCTTGAAGGGCTTGAGGAACAGCGCGGTAAGGGCTTCCTGATCACCCTCGGCAATCTGAAACACCTCGCGGGATGTTTGCAGCGGCTCCTCACGCAGAGGATTGCCGATCTTGGCGAGGACGACTTTGGTGGCGGTGGCGGTGTTGAGGCGGAGTTTGACGGACATGCGGGGCGCGGAGAGTAGAAAGGGAATGCGATTGGCCAAGATTAAAGAAAGGTGCAATTGAAGTTTAGGGCCGCCGCAAACATGGGAAAGCACCTCTGCCAAGCCATGACAGACCCTTCGGGGTTTCCCTCATGCCACGAGCAGGGCAGAGCCCATTGCGAGAAAAGCGGGAACGTCCAGAATGGGACAACCCGCCAGACTGCATTTCATCATTAACCCCACCTCAAAGCCATGAATGCCGCTGTATATCCCATATCCTGCGAGACCTCCAGTCCGGGCTTGCACCCCTCAGACAAAGAAATCGCCCTGCTTGCCTTCAAGCATTGGAAGAAAGAGGGCTGCTCGCATCTGCGGCCTGAACACTGGCTTAATGCGGAAAAAGAGCTGGTCGCGATCTATTCCTCACAAGGTCAGCCTTTTATTCCTGCTGAATCCGAATCGCTGGAGAATTTCTGGGAACAGGAGACGGAAACGGTCTCCTGCTATGTGATGGACAGCGAACTCTCACTCGCAACGAAAGGCTGGTCATGAACGCATCTTGCACACTTCAAGAAACGACGGTGGAACCAGCGTGCCCAGACTTCGGGGCAGCCATGCAGACCGGCGAAATGCCAGGCTTTCAGCAGCCGCAGGGAAGCGGCCGCTATTCGAGCGAAGAACTGGCCCAGAAGGTCCTCAAGCTGACCGGAAGCGTGCGTCTGGCCTCGCGGTCCGCCCACCACTGGCATCACTGCGGCATCAACGAATAAGGCATCGCATGGCAGGAGCGACGCATGAACAAACCTCTTCGAGCAGCCCGTCTTCCGGCCGGAGTCACGCGTTCCAGCGCGCCTCGGTCCCGACTGCTGAAGCAGGACCCGCGAGCCTATCGGGCGCAGCCCAAGCGCAGGCGGCTCCACCGCGTCGCCACGCGCAGTGCCGCTGAGACCAGCTTATGGATAGAGGAGCCCGTGCGCTTCCACCGGGCGCGATATGAACATCTGACGCGCATCCTGCACGGGAGATTCAATCAGGCCTCCGCACTGCTGACCTGCATGATTCTAACTGTGCTGGCCTGGCGGGCCGGAGGCGGCGTGTACGTCTCCCCCGAGCGCTGGCTTTGCGGCCTGTTGTCCGGCTGGTTCATCGTCTCGATGGCCCGGCTGGCGTTGTTCACCTGTCTGGCGGCACCACGCGTCATCTGCTATTCCCACCAAAGACTGCGCATCTCCGGCCTTGGCACCCTGCGGGCGGAGAGAATCCTGCACTGGTCACTTCAGCGCGGGGTCAGGATCAGCACTCATGCCAAACCCGGCGCACGGTTGCAAATCTGCTGTCGCTGGTGGGGACGCGAGCGGAAATGGACAATGTTGATGGAGGAAGACCTGGAAACTGAGCGCTTGGAGCTGCTGCTGCAGAGGCATCTGTCCCGCAGTGCCCCTGCCGCAAAAACCCCGTTGTTGTGCCGAACAATTCAGATTGAAGCCTGAATCCTGAGTCGGTAGGATGCCCCCATGCCTCGCTCCTCCTCCAGGCAGTCAAAGTCGAAAGGCCCCTCCCAGGCAAAACGCCAGAGCAGGGCTGCGAGCCGCACACGCAACACTCAATCAGGAACGCCTGCAAATACACGGCACAAGGGCAGGCCCGGCAAGCAGCGACCACGAGTGGCGCAGAAGGCGAAACACGCCGACTCGCAGCTTGAAGCGAGTAATGAGGTCCTGCCAGCGAGCGAGCAGAGCTGCCGCCTGATCGAGGATGAACTGAAACGAGAGCGCACTTTTCTGCGTCAGGTGATTGATGCGACTCCAAGCATGATTTTCGTGAAGGACTGTGACGGACGCTTTTTGCTGGGCAATGCCGCACTCGCCCACAGCTGCCTCACCACGGCGGAGAAACTTGTCGGCAAGAAGGACGCCGATTTCCACCGCACGCCGGATCAAATCGCGCACTTTCAACAAATCGACCAGGAAGTCATGTTGAGCGGCAGGGCACTGCAAATTCCCGAAGAAGAAATCACCCAGGCAGACGGGGAGGTGCGCTGGTTCAGCACCGGGAAGGTCCCCCTGTTCAATGACGCCGGAGTCTGCGACAAAGTGCTGGGAGTGGCGACCGACATCACCGAACAGCGGCAGACCCAGAAAGAGCTGCAGCAAAGGGTGGCGGAACGCACAGCGGAACTGGTCGCCGCCAACGAAAAACTGACGGCGCAGATGGATGAAAGGAACAGGCTCGAAAACGCGCTGCTCGACATCTCCGAGCAGGAGCAACGCCGGCTCGGCCAGGATCTGCACGATGGGCTGTGCCAGTCACTCTCGGGGCTGGCCTTCATGGCGCGGTCGCTGACGAAAACCCTGATCGCGCAATCACTCCCGGGACCGGCGGCTGAAGCAGGAAGGCTGGCGGAGCTGCTCCATCAGTCCGTAGAGCACTCCCGCGACATTGCGAAAGGACTGCACCCCGTGGTCATGGATGCCGAGGGCCTGGTGTCCGCCCTGCATGAACTGGCGGCACGCAGCCATGGCAGCATCTCCTGCCGCCTGCGCTGCGAACGCATGGTGCCCATCACGGACAATGGTGTGGCCCTGCATCTTTACCGCATCGCGCAGGAGGCGGTGGCCAATGCGCTGAAGCATTCGGACGCGCGCAGCATCACCATGAGCCTGCGACTGCGACAGAATCAACTCAGCTTGAGCGTGGCAGATGATGGGTGCGGACTGCCGGAAGTCATTCATGCAAACGATGGCATGGGACTGCGCCTGATGAAGTACCGTGCGGATGTGATCGGGGCGGATTTTACCATTGGCAAACGCAAGAAGCACGGCACGCGAATGACCTGCCTGCTGCCCATGGCCGCTGGCGAGCCGCCGCCACCGCCCCCATTCCACCCACCCCTCTTCCAGAACCCCGGATGAACACCTCTCGCGCTCAACAGCAGAGACGTTATGAGGGTGGCCTGCAGCGCATTCTCATCGTGGATGACCACCCCATTTTCCGTAAAGGCATCGTGATGCTCCTGGAACATGAGCAGGACATCATCATCAGCGGCGAAGCGGAAACCGCGACCCAGGCCATGGGACTGGTCGAGAGCCATGAGTTCGATCTCGTGATCGCAGACATCTCATTGAAAGACACCAATGGCATTGAACTGGTGAAATCTCTCAAGGCGCTGAACCCCCATCTGCCGGTGCTTGTGCTCTCCATGCACGATGAATCTCTATACGCCGAACGGGCCCTGCGAGCGGGTGCGCGCGGCTACCTGATGAAGCAATCGCCGCCAGACGAACTGGTGGCGGCCATCCGGCAGGTGCTCCGTGGAGATCTGTACCTCAGCGCTGCAGCCAACCTGCTGATGCTGAACAGCTTTGTAACAGGGCGAGACAGCAGCAGCAAAAGCTCGGTGGAGAAACTCAGTGATCGAGAACTGGAAATTTTCGAACTGCTCGGCCAAGGCCGCGGCACCAGCTTGATCGCCCATGATCTGCGGCTGAGCGTCAAGACCATCGAAGCCCACCGGTCCCACATCAAAACCAAGCTCGGCATCACCACCGCCCCCGAACTTGTACGTGCCGCCGTTGAATGGCTGACACACCGCAGCGGAGGGAGCAACTGAGCCCACCGCCGGAACCTGGCCACACTCCTCTGCTTGCAGACAGGACAATGCAGCGCGAGTGCAGGAGTGCATGACCGACAGTGAAACGAACGCAGCCCCCCCGACTCACCGCCCTTGGCTGGTGCGCATCCCCGAGATTTTTGAGGGGATCGCAGACAGCGTCCTGCAACAGATGGGCGCAGCATCGAGCACACGGCTGGGTCAGGATTATTATCTCATCAAGACAGCAACACCTGCGGCGATCCGCCAGTCTGAGGCAGCCAAGTTTGCCCGCTGGAATCTGCCGATGGACCACACCTGGCCCTGCAATGCGCAGAAGATGGATGGCTTCATCGAAAAGGCAGCGCAGACGCTGCTGAAGAAATTCGGTGAGCGCAACCCGCAGGGGATCTTCATCGGCACCCTGCAGCCCACGTCTCCCGACAAGTATTACAAGGGCCTGGCGTCGAATCTACGCGGCCGGGTGCTGCAGTTGTTTCCCAAGCTGGCCGCAGCCACGGTGGAAGAGCAGGACCCGACGGCAGAGACCTTGTTTTGTCTCGTTGGCAAAGAGGGCCTGTTCTGCGGCATGCAGAGTCCGCGCGCCTCAAACGGCCTCTATGCGGGTGGCAGCAAATACATTGATCAGGATGCACCGGACACGATCAGCCGTGCGGGGGCCAAAATCGCGGAGGCGCTGCATTACCTGCTGCTGTACCGGCCGTCGCTGAAAGAAGGAAGTCACTGGATCGAACTGGGTGCCTGCCCCGGCGGCATGACATCGGAATTGCTCGCCCGCAACCAGCGTGTCACGGCGATTGATCGTGCACCTCTCGACAAACGCCTCGATGGCCGGCCGGGGCTGAAGTTTTTCCTCGAAGATGTGGCCGCCTTTCAGCCCAGGGCTGGCACCCTCTATGATGCGTTGCTGTGCGACATGAACGGCCCGCCGGAGGAATCCATCGAACAGGTGATCCGTCTCTCGCGTTTTCTCAAGACCGGCGGCCTCGTCGTCTACACGCTTAAAGTGCCGCGAATTGATGCGCTGGATGAGGCCAACGAGCTGTTCCGCGTCATCGTTTCGATGTCCAAGGCTGCGGGTCTGCGTCTGTTTGCGCAGACGCACCTGACCTACAACCGGCACGAGTTTACTCTGTTTTTCGAAACCGTGCGAAAATGAGCGAGCATGTCTTTGAATTCGCAGACTGATTGTGCGCAAGGTCTCGCATGCCAGAGGGGAATGGCACTCGGTTAAGCGGTGACACCGTCAAATTCAGCGTGTGGCGCGAAGCTTTCCGTGGAGTGCGGACTTGAGCACGCTGCATACCGCCGCACCCATTGGCTCTGCTTGAGCATTCTACTTTCGCCACACCGAGCGTCACCGTGTTTGCGGTACTCAGCGCGAATCAACACACGCACCACGCGGACGACCTGCAGCGGACTCAAGTCCGCGCTCCATAGCCCGTTTCATTTTTGGAGCGCATCCCACGATAATTACCCTTAACCGAGTGCCATTCATGCCAGGGGTATGAGAGAGCCATACGCGAACTCCCCGTGAACGTTGGATGGTTGTAAGCTTCTCGCATAGCTTCGGCATGCGGTCCTGAAGACGGTGTCTTGTGCCAAGTGCGGTGGTTCCCGCTGCACGACTTCGCGGTTTCGCTCCACCACCTGCTCATCTCTCTGCTCCCTCCGGGAGGCCATGCGAGTGTTGCCCATCATTCACTTTGCGAAATCACGGAACGATATGGGCCATGATGGAGCGAAAGAAGGCGCTCCTGCGTCCATTCAGGGAGCTTCCTGAAGCAACGATGCGTGGTGGCTCGTGGGACCCCAGGGCTTGTCGCTGCGCGACTGCGCCCTGGGCTGACTCCGTGGGTCCTTCAGACCCCATGGAGCGCGGCACTTTGGGGTGGATAAGGTGCATTCTGGTGATGCCCTCCCAAATGTACCGGAGGTCAGCGCCCATGCTGTGTCTGTCTGCGTTCAGACCATTTCAGTCTCAGGATCAGGAGCGAGTTCCTCGTCATTAGCAGGCACTTCAGCGGCGGGCAGATCCTCCGGCTTTAGCAGCACGGCCCCTTTGAGCAGGCGGCAGAATTCCTTTTTCGTGGCTTGGTGCACCGTTCCCTGCTTAGAGACGGGGTCTTTCATCACCTTGTACTCGATGGACAGACGCGCCCATTCCACGATGCGTATGTAATCCTCTCCCTGTTTCCAAATCTGGCCTTGTTCCAATTTCATCGACTCCATTAGCCGCGACACTGGCCAGCGCCATGAGATTTTTGCACCTCATGGGCTGAATGCCTCAGCAGGGAGGATTAAAACGGGTGTCATTGAGCCAAATCGTCATTTCGAGTGGGCGATTTGACCACGGGGACACCGCAGACGGCCATTCTGAACATTCAGGATTTCCAAATAAAGCCGAATTGATGCTTGTTTGCTGCAATTGTTGTTATTATATTTATAACAAGTGTGATATGTAAGAGTCTATTCCCTTTAGCGGGGAAGCTCTTCGATTTTCGCCAGCACATCTGAACCTGATTTCTCCGACTCAAAACAGCCCAAGAAGCCCGCCCTGATGAATACGCCTTTCTACCTCCTAAGACTCCTCTGCCTCGCTCTAGCGCTGGCGTGGACTCACGGCGCCCAGGCCAGCACGGTCTTCTGGGGCAATAACGTTGACGATCCACTTTATGACAGTGCCGGCGCCTCTCTTGACGCCACCTATACCTTCCAGATCGGAGTGTTCACCGGTGGTTTCACCCCCACCTATCAAAACGTTGATCAATGGGAAACCAACTGGCATCTGATTGATCTCGCTTTTGATCCGGACGAAAATGGCTGGAATGTACCCGGGCAGTTCTATGGCGGGACGATTGATTTCCTCACGGATGGTACTGCAGAATCAACCCGTTACACTTCCTCCGACGTCTATACCCAAGGCACGGTGGTTTATTTGTGGGCCTTCAATTCCAAAACCATTGTCCCCAGCAGCGAATGGGCACTGGTGACGGATGGTTCACCTGCAGGTGATATTGATGCCGACTGGATCATCCCTGATCCATTAGACACCGACGGAGCCTATAACTGGACCCTGCTCGATGCCAACAGCGCCATCATTGGCGGTGTCAATGGAGTGCAGGGTCCCGGTACATATTCCACGACGCCAAGCCCGTTCAGCCTGCAAACGGCCGTGGTGCCTGAACCAGGTTCTGCACTCCTGCTGCTCGCCGCCGCAGTCGCCCACCTGACACGCCGCTTCCGCCGCACAACCTCCCTGTTCCTGCCCTGAAGCCCGCCCGATGAGGGAAAACGCATCACGATCACACAGTCTGACGTGCCGCCTCACAGCGGCACGTTTCGTCGTTTCTATGTGCTGCGTTTTATGGGCCGCCGCGACAGCAGCCAGAGCGGCGACTGATTTCAGCGACCACTCCGGTTTCAGCAGTGCCAGCAGCACCGTCAATTCGAGGCTGAAACTGGGTGCTGTCATTGACAGTGAAACCTCCATCACCGCCAATTCCACGGCCACCGGGGACGACAACACTGGCAGCGATGATGAAGATGGCGTGACCGTACCAGCCAGCATGGTCACGGGTACCACCACCAGCCTGACGGTCAACGTCACCAACACCACCGGCAGTACGGCGTTTCTCAATGCCTGGATCGACTACAACCGCAACGGATCCCTGAGCGACAGTGGCGAACAGATTGCCATCAACACTACGATTACGACCGGAACGTCCAACGCAAACAGGACGGTGAATTTCACTGTGCCCTCCGGTGCCTCCCTCGGCACGGCTGGCGTGCGCGTGCGCCTGACCTCCACCAGCTCTCCCGGCCCCACCGGTCTGGACGGCAATGGGGAAGTGGAGGATTATATCACGACCCTCGTCTGCCCTACCATCACCCTGAACACATCCTCCCTGCCAAACGGTGCAGTGAGCTGGCCCTACTCACAGACACTGGCGGCCAGCGGCGGCAACGGGAGCTACGTCTGGGCGCTGACCTCTGGGACTTTGCCTGCGGGCTTGAGTTTAAATGCATCCACCGGAGTGATTTCTGGCACTCCCACTGTGAGCAATGCTGGCGGGGTAAACCTCACCTTCACCGCAACGGATGCCTCCGGCTGCCAGGGGTCTGACACTCTGCTGCTGCAGGTTTTAAATTTCATCTCCATTTCTCCCACAACGCTCCCTCCCCCGACTGTCGGCACCGCTTTCTCCCAGACGATGACGGCCCTGGAGTCTGGATTTGACGTTCAGCAGGCTTTCTCATCCAACTCGGTCGGCACTCTCGCCGCAGCGGATGCCGTGCTGGCCGGAACAAACCGCATCGGCAACTGGACAGGCACCGCATCAACCATCGCCTACAACGGCAGCAGTGCCGGTGGAGGTCATGTCACAGACACTGGCTTCCCAGGCGGGTCCGGTGATAATTTCGCCCTGAAAGCCACGGGTATCATCACCATCCCGACCGCCGGTGCATGGACCATCCTCACGAACTCCGACGACGGTGTACGCGTCAAGATCGACGGATCGACGGTCATCAACGATGACACGCTGCACGCGACTGCAGATAGATTAGGCACGGTCACACTCACGGCGGGAATCCATGTGATTGAACTGGTTTTCTTCGAACTGGGAGGAGGTGAGGCCATTGAACTCTTCGCGGCCTCTGGCACGCAGAATTCATACAACTCCTCATTCAAACTGATTGGAGCCGATGATGGCCTCAGTGTCGCCCGAACATCGCCAACCTTCACCTGGAACGTTGCCAGCGGTTCCCTGCCGAGTGGGCTCACGTTGAATGCCAGCACGGGTTTGATCAGCGGTACGCCCACCAGTTCATCGACCTTCACTTTCACGCTCCGCGCCACTGACAACCTTGGCTACTATGGCACCCAGGCTTACACCGTGAAGCCTTGTTCAGCCATCACCCTGAGCCCGTCCACTCTGGCGTCGAGCATCGTGAACTCTGCCTACAGTCAGACTGTGAGTGCGAGCGGCGGCACCTCGCCGTATGTGTTTGAAGTCAGCAGCGGCGCACTGCCGGCGGGTCTGACATTGAACACGAGTACTGGAGTCATTTCCGGCCAGCCCACCTCGACTACGGCGGCCTCGTTCACCCTTGCCGTGACCGATGCCAATGGCTGCTCCGCTTTGCGCGCCTATTCAATGACACCGGCATCCACAGACTTCGGCGACAATTCGGACCTCGGCAACGCCAGCAGCACGGTGCTCTCCACACTGAAGATCGGCGCGCTGACGGACGCCGAGGCCACGGCCACGACGAATGGCAGCGCCACGGGTGATGACATCACCGGCAGTGATGACGAGGACGGGGTCACGGTTCCGGCCTCAATCATGCAGGGCTCCTCCACGACTGTGACGGTGAACGTCACCAACACGAGCGGGTCCTCCGCCTTCCTAAACGCTTGGATTGACTACAATCAAAACGGCCTGCTGACCGACAGCGGTGAGCAGATCGCCACGAACACCGTCATTTCGAACGGCACATCCAACTCCAACAAAACCATCACTTTCACAGTGCCAAACGCAGCCACTCTGGGCACCACAGGTCTGCGTGTACGCCTGACGTCCACCAGCAGTCCGGGTTCGACCGGTTCCAGCGGCAACGGCGAAGTCGAGGACTATACCGTGGTGGTCGCATCCAGCCTGGCTGTCGGCAATCTGATCTGGAATGACGCCAATGAGAACGGCCTGTTCGACAGCGGGGAAAGTGGCATCGACAACGTGCTGGTGGAATTGTGGACGGCAGGCGCGGACAATGACATCGGCGGCACCGGCTCCAATGCTGACACGAAGGTCTCCTCCGTGACCAGCGCAGGCGGCGGCGGGTACAATTTCTCCGGTCTCAGCAGCGGTTACTACTTCGTCAAGGTTCCTACACCACCGCTCTCGCGCACCAGTCTGGTGGTGGACACCACCGACAACGGCCAGGATGGCGACAACAATGCCAGCCAGCCTGGAGGATCCGGCACCTCGGCCTACAGCCCGGTCATTCGGCTCATCTCGGGAACAGAGCCAGGCACCTCCGGCAGCGGGAACTACGACAACACCGTTGACTTTGGTTTCGCCTCGAACATCGGCTCCCCCTTCCTGTGCGACAATCGTTTCTGGATTGTCCAGAATGCCGAAACCCGCTCCGGCTCCGGCGTCTTTGACACAACCCTTTATTATGTGGGAGACGGGCCATCGCTGGTGCCGGCATTCATTTTCAGCGGGTACAAACTCAACGGTCTCGCGGCCTATGGCGGCTATCTCTACTGCGTCGACCAAAACGGCGATCATCTCTACCGCATCAATTCGCAGGGCGTGCTGGTGGACATGGGGGCCATTCCTGGGCTGGCCTCTCCAGGTTCCAGCGGTCAGTGGTCGGGCGCCACGGCTCTCACGAATGGGCTGATGATTTTGAACCTGTATAATTTCAGCCCTTCCTCGACTCAGCTTTACACGATTGACCTGACATCGGCCTCGCTCGTCGGGGCTCCAATTACTGTCACCAACACTGGGACCGGCACGACTTACAGGGGCAATTTTGGTGACATCGTCTGGGACCCGCTCACCAGCAATGTGTATGGCTACTCCACGGTCGACACGAGCTGGCTCGGCCTCTTTCAAATCAACATCACCACCGGTGCGGCCACCCGAGTTTCCGCATCCGCTCCCGGCTCATGGGGATCGATGATCATTGATGCCAACGGCCTGACCTACGGCTTTGGCAGTGCCGGATCCACGGGTAATCAGGACACGCTGTATGCCTTCAACCGCACCAGCGGCGTGCTCAATGGCAGCATCACCGCCGTGGGCACCGGTCCCGCCGTGTCAAACTCCGACGGCGCCGCCTGTCCCGGCGCAGCGCCTTCGATGAAGATGGGCAACCTAGTCTGGAATGATGTGGACAATGATGGCATCAAGGACGCTGCAGAGGCGGGTATCGACGGTGTCACCTTGCAGCTTTTCCTCGGTGGGCAGAATCCGCTCACGGCCGCCCCGGCAGCCACCACCACCACTTCAGGCGGCGGCTTCTATACCTTCAGCAATCTGTCTCCGGGACAGTACTTCATTTACATGCCCACGCCACCGGCGGGATTCCCGCTGAGCAGCAGCACCACCGTCACGCTGGACAACGGCGTGGACAATGATGACAACGGCATCCAGACCTCCCAGGGACTGCCGGTGCAAAGCCCGCTGATCGGTCTTGCGGGCGGTACGGAATCGATCACGGATGGCGACACCGACCCCAACACCAACCTGAGCATTGACTTCGGCTTCCTGGCCTGTCCTGCCATCACGGTCAATCCGAGCAGCATTGCAGCGGCAGCGGTTGGCACGGCCTATACCCAGACCTTCACCGCCAGCGGCGGAACCTCGCCCTACATCTGGACGGTGAGCACCGGCACGCTGCCAGCAGGTCTCACGCTGAGCACGGCGGGCGTTCTGAGCGGCACACCGACCAGCAGCGCGGCCACCAGTTTCACCCTCCGTGCGGCGGATAAAAACGGCTGTCTCGGCACGCGCGCTTACACCCTGACACCTGTGTGTCCGACCATCACGGTGACACCGTCGTCATTGCCGGACGCCGCGGTGGGCACGGCCTACAGCCAGACGTTCGGTGCCAGTGGCGGGAACACTCCCTATACCTGGGCGGTGAGTTCGGGCACACTGCCAGCGGGACTCACGCTGAGCACGGCGGGCGTCCTCAGTGGCACGCCGACGTCGGGCAATGCGGCAGGAACCAACCTCACTTTCACCGTCACCGATAAGTTCGGCTGCCAGCAGTCTGCCACCCTCAATCTGCAGGTCTGCCCGGTCGTCACCTT
>NZ_JAQSEA010000149.1 GCF_029946185.1 Prosthecobacter sp. | reverse complement strand
CTCGTCGCTTTCCAGCCCCAACGGGGCTGCGTAATGCAGCCCAGGGTCAGCCGAGCCTAAGCGAGGCGACCCTGGGTATGCCCGCACAATCTGGGAAGCAAACCCAGCGCTCCCTTCCCACGCCGCCCCCACCAGCAGCGTCTCCCCGTCCCTCCGCTCCGATGAATGGTCGTCTTTGCACCCACAGCCCACGATTCATATCATGAACACCTCTCCCTGCCACAGCCCCTCACATCTCACCCGCCGTACCCTTCTCCGTGGCACTGGCCTCGCAGGCCTCTCCTGGCTCACCCCTCTCGCCGACATCCTCGCCGTGGAAGCCGCCACCGCCCCATCCGGCAAACCCGCCCGTTCCCTCATCCTCCTCTGGCTCGGCGGCGCCGCCAGCCAGCTCGACACCTTCGATCCCCACCCCGAAACCAAAATCGGCGGCGGCGTCAAAACCATCCCCACCGCCATCAAAGGCGTCAACTTCGCCGCCGGCCTCGAACAAACCGCCAGCGTCATGCAGGACGTCTCCTTGATCCGCTCCATGGTCAGCAAAGAAGGCGACCACGAACGTGCCTTCTACAACATCAAAACCGGCTACCGCCCCGATCCCACCCTCATTCACCCCAGCATCGGCGCCATCGTCTGCCACGAACTCCCAGAGGCCAAAATAGAAATCCCCACCCACGTCTCCATCCTCCCCAATCAATGGCCCGCACGCGGCGGCTTCTTCGGTGCCCAGTACGATGCCTTCCAGATGTACGATCCCAAATCCCCCGTGCCGGATGTCAAAGCACGCGTGGACGACAAGCGCCTGGACCGCCGCATGGAAGGACTCGCCCTGGTCGAACAAGCCTTCGCACGCGGACGCGAGCCAAACCTAGATCAAAACAAAACACTGCATCAAGTCTCCATGCAGCGGGCACGCAACATGATGTCCTCCGATCAGTTAAAAGCCTTCAACGTCAGTGATGCTCCAGCCCAGGAACTCAATGCCTATGGCGACACCCCCTTTGGCCGCAGTTGCTTCGCTGCCGTGCG
The DNA here is from genome assembly GCF_029946185.1 of Prosthecobacter sp. Lineage (GTDB taxonomy): Bacteria > Verrucomicrobiota > Verrucomicrobiia > Verrucomicrobiales > Verrucomicrobiaceae > Prosthecobacter. Next base: position 37,010 of record NZ_JAQSEA010000149.1, on the reverse strand, counting down.
CCTCATCCAAGCCGGCGTTCGCTGCGTCGAAGTCACCCTCAACGGCTGGGACACCCACGCCAACAACCTGGACGGTCAGTCCACTCAAGTAAAAATCCTCGACGCCGCCTACGCCTCCTTGATCCGCGATCTCAAAAAACTCGGCCTCCTCGAAAGCACCATCGTCGTCTGCGGCGGCGAGTTTGGCCGCACCCCAAAAATCAACAACGTCGGTGGCCGCGATCACTGGCCTCACGCCTTCAGCATGCTCGTCTCCGGCGGCGGTTTCGCCGGCGGTCGCGTCATCGGCTCCACCGATCCGCACGGCGAAAAACAGGCTCCCGAGAAACCCATCCTCGTCGAAGACCTCCACGCTACCATTCAAGACCTCCTCGGCATCGACTACAGCAAAGAAGTCATGACCCCCGTCGGCCGCCCCATGGCACTATGCAAAGGCGAACCCGTAAAAGAACTCCAGGCCCACACCTGATCAGCGTTCAACGCTCTTAAACGGACTGCCTTCAATAATCTGCCTCTGCTGCTCCTCCGGCGTCGCCGCCGGGTCTGGATTGAGCGTCATGATGTAGGCCACCACGTCTCTTAGCATCTGTTCATCCTCAACGAAAAACTGCGTGATCTGCACCATCTTCGCGCCGTTCACATCATTCTTGATGGCCCCGCGTTTCCCAGATTTAAACTTCCTGAGCTGCTCCTCCAGATACCAGCCCTGACGACCAATGAGCGGCGGGCTGCCGAAGGTCATTTCACCACTGGCATTGTAGCGGTGGCATTCCATGCAGCGCTCCTGAAACAACCGCATGCCATCCTCCGCACTCGCGTTGACGATTTCCCGGTCTTTGCCCACGGGCACCTTCATGGGCATCTGCTCCACATAAGCGACCACCGCCTTGATCTGCTCCGGCTGTAAGGCCTTCGCAATCGCGGCCATCATAAACGACTGCGGATCCGCCGCATCATGTCCTCGCCTGCCTTCCCTCAGATTGGCAAACTGCGTGTTCACATACCACGCAGGCATCCCGGCAATGGACGGCGATTTAATCTCAGGCTTGCCCTCACCTGCGGTCCCATGGCATTGCGCGCACACGGTCTGAAAAATCATTTTGCCATCCGTGGACGCCATCGCCCCGCTGCTGCCAAAAAGCACGATCATAAAAAGATGGCGGTGGAGAGTCATGGATCAAAAAAAACGCTGTAAGTTGCACACGGGTTACAACAATCCCGCAAACAGCCTTTTTTGCCAAATCCGACACACTCCACGACAATTTTGTCCTGCTTGCACGCCTAACCTGCCTGTGCCTTTTTGCCGTATGGCCTCACTTCCCGCGAACGTCGTCGAACTCACCCAGGCGCTAGTGCGCATCCCATCGGTGAATCCTGACGGCGATCCCGGCACAGACGGCATTGGCGAGGAGCAGTGCGCCCTCTATGTTGCCGACTTCCTCCGCGCCTCAGGTGCCGAGGTGACTCTGGAAGAAGTAGAACCCGGCCGCCCCAATGTCATTGGGCGCTTTCCCACGCAAGGAGGTGCAAAGCCCCGCATCCTCTTCGCACCCCACACCGACACCGTCAGCGTGGGTGGTATGACCATCGAGCCCTTCGGCGCCGAACTCCGCGACGGCAAAATATGGGGCCGGGGAGCCTCCGACACCAAGGGCCCCATGGCCTCCATGCTCTGGGCCCTGCACGAAATGCGCCACGAAATCCCCTCCCTCCCCGTGGAAATCCACTTCGTCGGCTTCATGTCCGAAGAAAGTGCCCAGCTCGGCTCGCAGCATTTTGCCAAAAACCATGGCCGCTATGACCTCGCGATCATCGGTGAACCGACCAGTCTGAAGACCGTGTTTCGTCACAAAGGCTGTCTGTGGGCAGATGTGCATACCACAGGTGTTGCAGTGCATGGCGCCACGCCGCACCTGGGTGAAAATGCGATTGTAAAAATGGCAAAACTGATCACTGCGCTGGACACGGAGTTTCGCCAAAGTTTGGCCGAAGCCAGTGGCGAGGACGAATGGCTCGGAGTCAGCACGATCAACCTCGGCATGATTCAGGGCGGCACGCGCAGCAACATTGTCGCAGATTCGTGCAAATTGCGCGTGGATATCCGCACCACGCCGGGATTGCAGAAAGCGGGCGGTGCCCTAGCGCTGCTGGCGGACTTTGTGCAGCAGATTGACGCAACCGCCTGCATCACGGTCGCCAGCGAGGCATTTCATCTCGATACCGATCCATCGAACTCCTTTGTGCAGAAGCTGATTGCCTCTGGAGCCAGTCTGACTGGTGCACCGTGGTTCTGCGATGCAGCCTTTCTGGCTGCTGCTGGCACACCTGCCATCGCCATAGGTCCGGGTTCGATTGCACAGGCGCACACAAAAGACGAATTCATCGCCGTCAGTGATCTGGAGGCCGGAGTGGCTTTCTTCAAACAGTTCCTGAGCAGCCTCGCCCGTTAAGGGCTGAGGCAAGGCTCAGGTTGTTGATTATCAGCGCCTTAAGGTAGAGCGGTCTCACCCATCAGGAAGCGGTCGCACTCGCGGGCGGCGCCACGGCCTTCGTTGAAGGCCCAGACGACGAGGGACTGGCCACGGCGGCAGTCACCGGCGGCAAAGACGCCGGGAATGCTGGTGGTGTATTTCTCGTGTTCGGCTTTCACGTTGCTGCGTGGGTCGCGCTCAATGTTGAGGGCGTCGAGCAGGGGCTGTTCTGGCCCAAGGAAACCCATGGCTAGGAGAACGAGGTCGGCTGGGAGCACTTTCTCGGTGCCGGGGATCTTCTGCGGGCCGAAATTGCCCTTTTCGTCCTTCTTCCACTCGATGTTGACGACGTGGACGGCTTTGACGTTGCCCTGGCCATCACTTTCAAAGTGGGTGGCAGTGGTGAGATAGACGCGAGGATCGTCGCCGAACTTGGCGGCGGCTTCTTCCTGGCCGTAGTCCATCTTGTAGGTCTTGGGCCATTCGGGCCATGGATTGTTCGCAGCGCGGGTGAGCGGCGGTTTGGCCATGATTTCAAGCTGGGTGACGGTGGTGCAGCCATGGCGCACGCTGGTGCCGACGCAGTCGGTCCCGGTGTCACCCCCACCGATGATGACGACATTCTTGCCGTCTGCCGTGATGAATTTGCCGGAAGGATCGAGAACGGCTTTCGTGTTCGCCGTGAGGAAGTCCATGGCGAAATGGATGCCCTTCAGTTCGCGGCCAGGAATTGGCAGATCGCGGGGTTTTGTGGCACCCGTGCAGATCACGGTGGCGTCGAAATCCTTGGTGAGCTGTTCGGCGGTGATGTCGGTGCCGACATTGACATTGCACTTGAAGGCGACGCCGCTGTCTTCGAGCAGCTTCACACGACGGAGGACGACCTCGTTCTTGTCGAGCTTCATGTTGGGGATGCCATACATAAGCAGGCCGCCGGGGCGGTCTGCACGTTCGAAGACGGTGACGGTGTGGCCAGCCTTGTTGAGCTGGGCGGCGGCGCTGAGTCCGGCAGGACCGGAGCCAATGATGGCGATTTTTTTACCGGTGCGCTGGTCCGGCAGGTCGGGTTTCACCCAGCCTTCTTCCCAGCCTTTGTCGATGATGCTGACCTCGATGTTCTTGATCGTTACCGGCGGTTCATTGATGCCGAGAACGCAGGAGCCTTCGCAGGGAGCGGGGCAGACGCGGCCGGTGAATTCCGGGAAGTTGTTCGTCTTGTGCAGACGGTCGAGCGCTTCTTTCCACAAACCGCGGAAGACGAGGTCATTCCACTCGGGGATGATGTTGTTGACTGGGCAGCCGCTGGCCATGCCGCTGATCATGGTGCCGCTGTGGCAGAAAGGAATGCCGCAGTCCATGCACCGAGCGCCCTGATTTTTCAGGCGTTCTTCGGGCAGGTGCAGGTGGAATTCCTTCCAATCTTTGACGCGCTCAAGCGGGTCGCGGTCAGCGGGGAGTTCGCGTTCAAATTCGATGAAGCCGGTTGGTTTTCCCATGGTCTCTTGTCTGTTAAAAAGGTGATGTCTGTTGGTTTGTAACGCGTGAGGTCGATGCTAGCTGCCGCCGATACGGGCGACGTCGCGGGCGTTGGCTTCAAAGGCGGCGTTGAGGGCGTCGTCGCCGGTGAGACCGTCGTCGGTGGCCTTTTTGATGGCTTGGAGCACACGCTTGTAGTCCTTGGGCATCACTTTGACAAACTTGGGCACCATCTGCTCCCAGAGGGCGAGAACCTTGAAGGCTTTCTGGCTCTTGGTGAGGTCGGCGTGTTTCTTGATGAGTTCGTAGAGGCTGTCGATCTCGGCTTTGTCTTCGAGAGTCTCGAGACCGACCATCTGCGTGTTGCAGCGGGTCGCGGCATCGCCCGTTTCATCCAGGATGTAGGCCTCGCCACCGCTCATGCCTGCGGCGAAGTTACGTCCGGTGAGGCCGAGTACGACCACACGGCCGCCGGTCATGTACTCGCAGCCATGATCACCCACGCCCTCGACGACGGTATCGACGCCCGAGTTGCGCACCGCAAAGCGTTCGCCCGCCATGCCGCGCAGGAAGAGCTCGCCGCTTGTCGCGCCATAGAGCGCGGTGTTGCCGGCGATGATGTTTTCATCAGCGGCGAAGTCGGAGCCTTCCGGGGGATAGATGATGATGCGGCCGCCACTGAGGCCCTTGCCGATGTAGTCGTTGCCATCGCCTTCGAGTTCGAGCGTGATGCCCTTCGGAATGAAGGCACCAAAGCTTTGACCGGCGGTGCCATTCATCTTGAGATGGATGGTGTCGTCCGGCAGACCGTGCCAGTGGCGCTTGGTGACCTCGTTGCCGAGGATGGTGCCGATGGTGCGGTTGACGTTGCGGATGGCGACGGTGCCGTGGACTTTTTCACCCTTCTCGATGGCCGGTTTGCACAGGTCCAGGAGCGTGGTGATGTCGAGCGAGCGGTCAATGCCATGGTCCTGCACCTCGGTGCAGAAGCGACCGACTTCGGGGCCGACGTCCGGCTTGTGAAGCAGGTTGGACAGGTCGATGCCGCGTGCTTTCCAATGATCGACGGCAGCGCGGGATTCGAGAACTTCCGTGTGACCCACCATTTCCTGCAGGGTGCGGAAACCGAGCTGGGCCATGAGTTCGCGCACTTCCATGGCGATGAACTTCATGAAATTGGCCGCGTGATCGGGATCGCCGCTGAATTTGGCGCGCAGTTGCGGATCCTGGGTGGCGACACCGACAGGGCAGGTGTTCAGATGGCAGACGCGCATCATGATGCAACCCAGCGAGACGAGTGGCGCGGTGGCGAAACCGAACTCTTCAGCGCCCAGCAGGGCAGCGACGATGACGTCACGGCCGGTCTTCATCTGGCCGTCGGCTTCGACGACGATGCGGCTGCGCAGATTGTTCAGGACGAGGGTCTGATGCGTTTCGGCGAGGCCGAGTTCCCAAGGCAGGCCGGCGTGTTTCACGGAGGTCTGCGGGGAGGCACCGGTGCCGCCGTCGAAACCGGAGATGAGCACGACGTCCGAGTGAGCCTTGGCTACACCGGCAGCGATGGTGCCGACGCCGACTTCGGACACGAGCTTCACGCTCACGCGTGCGGCGCGGTTCGCATTCTTCAAGTCGTGGATGAGCTGGGCCAGATCCTCAATGGAGTAGATGTCGTGATGCGGAGGGGGGGAGATGAGGCCGACGCCCGTCGTGGAGCCGCGCACCTTGGCGATCCAAGGATAGACCTTGGTTCCAGGAAGCTGACCGCCTTCACCCGGCTTGGCACCCTGGGCCATCTTGATCTGGATTTCCCGGGCTTGGGAAAGGTAGAGGCTGGTGACGCCGAAACGACCGGAAGCCACCTGCTTGATGGCGCTGTTCTTGGAGTCGCCCTTCTCGTTGGTCCATGTGTAACGTGCCTCATCTTCGCCGCCTTCACCGGTGTTCGACTTGCCGCCGACACGGTTCATGGCGATGGCGAGCGCTTCGTGCGCTTCGCTGGAGATGGAGCCGTAGCTCATCGCGCCCGTTTTGAAGCGCTTCATGAGGGACTCGACGGATTCGACTTCTTCGATCGGCACCGCTTTGCGTGCCTTGAACTCCAGCAAGCCGCGCAGGGTGTAGAACTGCTTCACCTGCGTGTTCACCAGTGCGGTGTACTGCTTGAAGGTTTCGTAGTTGCCGGTGCGGACGGCTTTCTGCAGGGTGTGAATGGTGAGCGGATTGAACAGATGAGCCTCACCTTCCTTGCGCCACTGGTAGTCGCCGCCGACGTCGAGAGCATGCACCTGTGAGTCACGTTCCGGGTAGCCGCGCAGATGGCGCGAGATGGCTTCTTCGGCAATGACCTTGATGTCGCTGCCTTCGATGCGGGTGGCGGTCCAGGTGAAGTATTTATCCACCACGCTCTGGCTGAGGCCCACGGCTTCAAAGATCTGCGCACCACGATAGCTCTGCATCGTGGAGATGCCGATCTTCGAGGCGACCTTGATGACGCCTTTGGTGGCGGCCTTGATGAAATTGTACACCGCCGTCTTGTGGTCCACTTTGACCAGCAGACCCTGACGGATCATGTCGTCCAGCGTTTCGAAGGCGAGGTAAGGATTGATGGCTCCGCAGCCGTAACCGATGAGCGTGCAGAAGTGATGCACTTCGCGCGGTTCGCCGGACTCCAGCACGAGGTCACACTGGGTGCGGGTGCCTTTGCGGATCAGATGGTGATGCAGGCCGCCGACGGCGAGCAGCGCCGGGATGGCAGCCTTGTCAGCGCACACACCACGGTCGGAAAGGATGAGGATGTTCCAGCCTTGGGTGATCAGTTCATCAGCCTTGGCGCAGATTTTGGCCATGGCTTTTTCGAGGCCGACGGCACCCTGCTTCGGATCAAACAGGATGTTGATGGTGGCGGCTTTGAACTGGCCCTGAGCCACGCTCTTGAGCTTGGCCAGGTCTTCGTTGCTGAGGATCGGCGTTTTGAGTTCGATCAAATGGCAGCTTTCAGGTGTCGGATCGAGCAGGTTGCCTTCTGCGCCAATGGTGGTGATCGGAGAAGTGACGATTTCCTCGCGGATACAGTCGATCGGCGGGTTCGTGACCTGGGCAAAGAGCTGTTTGAAGTAATCGTAGAGCAGCTTCGATTTGTTGGAGAGCACGGCCAGCGGAATGTCGGTGCCCATGGAGCCGATGGCTTCCACGCCGTCACGGCCCATGGGAACCATGAGCTTGCGCAGGTCTTCAAAAGTATAACCAAAGGCCTGCTGACGCTGCAGCATGGTCTCGTGGTCGGGCGGTGACACTGGATCGCCTTCCTTGATGTCAGCCAGGTGCACGAGGTGCTTGTCCAGCCATTCACGGTAAGGTTTGTCAGCGGCGATTTTCGCCTTGATCTCGTCATCGGGGACGATGCGGCCTTCCTCCATGTTCACGATGAACATCTTGCCGGGTTGCAGACGGCCTTTGAGCTTCACATTTTCAGGAGCGATCGGCAGAACACCGGCCTCTGAGGCCATGATGACCAGATCGTCCTTGGTGACGTAATAGCGCGCAGGACGCAGGCCGTTGCGGTCCAGAGTGGCGCCCATCATGGTGCCGTCGGTGAACGCTACGGATGCCGGGCCATCCCAGGGTTCCATCAGGCAGGAATGGTACTCATAGAAGGCCTTGCGTTGCTCATCCATCGACTCGTGGCCGCTCCATGGCTCAGGAATCATCATCATCATGGCATGTGGCAGCGAGCGGCCGCCCATGACGAGCAGTTCCAGCACGTTGTCGAACATGGCGGAGTCAGAGCCGCTTTCGTTGACGATGGGGAAGAGTTTTTTGACGTCCGGGAACAGCGGGCTGGCAAGCAGGGACTGACGAGCCTTCATCCAGCTGATGTTGCCACGCAGCGTGTTGATTTCACCGTTGTGGGCGATGTAGCGGTAGGGATGTGAGCGCTCCCAGCTTGGGAAGGTGTTGGTCGAGAAACGGGAATGCACCAGCGCGAGGGCAGATTCCATGTCTGGATCCTGCAAATCGAGGAAATACTGGCCCACCTGCTCGGGCATGAGCATGCCTTTGAACACAAGCGTGCGGGAAGACAGGCTGGAGCAGTACCAGAAGCTGTCCACCTCGGCGGTGCGGATGGCGGTCACCGAACGCTTGCGGATGATGTAAAGCTTGCGCTCAAAAGTCTGCTGATCCGGGCAGTTTTCTCCGCGCTGGATGAACGCCATGCGCATGAATGGCTCGCTGGTCTTCGCCGTGAGGCCGATCATGGAATTGTCCACCGGCACATCGCGCCAGCCGAGCACTTTCTGGCCTTCTTCCTCGGCCACTTTTTCGAAGGCACGCGCCGCTGCTGCGCGCTCGGCGGCATCGGGTGAGCAATAGGTCATGGCCACGCCATAATGTCCTTCCGCAGGCAGGGTCACGCCCTCTTTGGAGGCCACTTTGCGCAGAAACTTGTCGGGGACCTGCATCAGAATGCCGGCACCGTCACCGGTGTTTTTTTCACTGCCCACCGCTCCACGATGGTCCAGATTGATCAGGATTGTCAAACCCTGCTGGACAATGGCGTGAGAACGTTTGCCTTTCATCTGACAAATGAAGCCGACACCGCAGGCGTCGTGCTCGAATTGCGGATCATAAAGGCCTTGTTTCGGGGGGGGTCCGTGGTTTCTCATTTTTGCGTCAAAAGGGGGCGGCAATTAAGCCATGCAGGGAAGTAAATCAACCAGCATTCTACCGGCCAAGATGTCGCTTATTTTAATGTGTCAAAATAATCGTGGGGGCGTCCCTGCGGTCGCGGGCTCATCTGCCTTGCATCTGACCGGGCCCGCCGCTAAAAACAGGTCATGGTGCGTCTCACAATTCTCGGCAGTGGCAGTTCGGGGAACTGCGCCGTCATTTCGACGGAACGCACCACCCTGCTGCTGGATGCGGGATTGAGCGCCAAGCAAATCTGTCTGCGCTTGGACGCCTGCGGCTTTTCCCTCGACATGCTGGATGGCATCCTGCTGACCCATGAGCATCAGGACCACACGGGGGGGATTGAGGTGCTAAGCCGCAAGCGCCAGGTGCCCCTGTTTTGCACTGCCCTGACGCAGGAAACCCTCGCTGGCAGCCTTGGATTCCGCCAGCCGCCTTCCTGGCGGCTGATGACGACGGGGGCGGCTTTTGAGTTTCAGGACCTGCGAATCGAGTCTTTTCCCGTTCCCCATGACGCGGTTGATCCCGTCGGGTTTGTCATCGCCGATGAGGAATCCCGCCTCGGGGTGCTGAGTGACGTCGGATTTGTGACGAATCTGATCAAAGACCGGCTGAGGAATTCGGACAGCCTCTTTATCGAGGCGAATTACGACACCCAACTGCTCGAAAACGACACCAAACGGCCCTGGTCCACGAAACAGCGCATCAGCTCACGCCATGGCCACCTTTCAAATGAACAGGCCGCCGAGCTTGTCCGTGAAATCGCGCATCCTGGGCTGAGCCATGTGGTGCTGGGTCATTTGAGTGACGATTGCAATGATCCCGTCACCGCCGCCCGGTACATCCGGCAGGCGCTTGACTCCGCAGGAGCCCCTGAGGCGCGGGTCGTCTGTGCCGAGCGGCACAAGCCCACGCCAACCATCGAAGTGGTGCGCCGTCGCAGCAGCAGCGTCAGCTTCTGCGTGGCTGCTTCATCGGATTCCACCGGGCAACTGGCACTCTTTTAAGATGAAAAAGATCATCCTTCGCGGCCTTCTGGTCCTGTTTATCATCGAGGGCCTGTGGCTGGCATGGTGGGTTTTCGGGCGTTCCCCGGAGGCGCAGGTGAGTGCCGCGCAGGCAAATCTGATCGAGGCCGTCGAGAAGCGTGACTGGAAGAAGCTGGAGCGGTTGATCGCGCCGAATTACACGGATGCCTATGGGCATAATCGCGACACGGTGATCGAAGACGGGCGAAAATATCTCAGTGGCTTCTTCACGCTGACCTTGAAGACGGATAAGACCACGCTCCGGGCCACGAAAGGGCAGGGGCTGGTGACGACGATGATCCGCCTCGAAGGAAATGGCGTGGGTTACAGCCAGATGATCTCAGGGTACGTGAATCAGTTTACCGAGCCGTGGGCATTCCACTGGAGCAATCCTGGCCGCTGGCCGTGGAACTGGCAGGTGAGCCTGATCCACCACGACCAGCTCGTGATCCCCCCGCACGAATAGCCGCGCTGAGCGGGCCTCACGGCACGCCGTGGCCCTTGGCGGCTTCCCAGAGGCCGTACCAGTCTTCGCGTTCAAGTTTGATGTCGGCCGCTTTGACCACGGCCTGGATGCGCTCCAGCTTGTTTGTGCCGATGATCGGCAGGGGGCTGGAAGGATGCGCCATGATCCAGGCGTAGGCGAGCTGGTCGAGCGTGGCACCGCCATATTTGGCGGAGAGATCGGCGGCTTTGGAGTGGAGTCGGACGGCTGCGGGATCTTGGGTGTCCATCAGGGCACCTTTGGCCAGCGGTGACCAGGCCATGGGCAAAATGCGGTGGCGCTGGCATTGATCCGCCGTGCCGTCGTAGATCGGGTCCATGTGGAGCAGGCTGAACTCGACTTGATTGGTTACCAGCGGCTGGTCCATGCGTGAGTTCAGCAGCTCGAACTGATGCACATTGTAGTTGGAGACGCCGGCGCTGCGGATTTTGCCGTCTTTGAGCAGTTTGTTCAGGCCCTCGGCGGTTTCGTCCGCACTGGTCAGCCAGTCGGGGCGGTGCACGAGCATCAGGTCGATTTCATCAATGCCCATGAAGCGCAGCGATTTTTCAGCGCTTTTGATGATGCGGGCGGCGGAGACGTTGTAGTGGGCCACTTTGCGGTCGGGATGAAACTCGCAGGGGATGTAGATGCCGCATTTGGTGACGATCTCGATCTTGCTGCGGAAGGCGGGATCCAGTTTCAGGGCGCCGCCAATGGCCTCCTCGACCTTGTAAACGCCGTAAATCTCGGCGGTGTCGAGCGTGGTGATGCCCATGTCCGCGCAGGCCTTGAAGCGGCTGAGCAGCGCCTGCGGGGTGCAGTTGGCCTTGTCTTCCTCGTCGAGGATGCGCCAGGTGCCATAGGCGAGGCGGGAGAACTCAGGGCCGTTGGGGGCGATTTTATGGCGGGTGATCATGGTCGGGCGATCTTTGCTGGCCTTTCCTCGTCGGACAAACAAAAAACGGCATCTCTTGCGAGATGCCGTGTGAAAATCGTTGGATTGAGCGGAACGCTTACTTCGTCAGGGCGCTGACCTTGACGGCGAGACGGCTCTTGAGACGGGAAGACGTGTTCTTCTTGAGCACGTTGGTCTTGGCAGCCTTGTCGGTGGCGGAGGCATATTCACTGAGGCAAGTGGCTGCGGCGGCTGCGTCCTTCTTCTCCAAGGCGGCGATCACCTTCTTGCGCAGGGTGCGGATGCGGCTTTTCACCGTCTGATTGTGAGCGGTGCGGACCGTCGTTTTGCGAATGTCTTTTTTTGCGGAGCGGATGTTGGCCATAAAAGGAGCGGGGGAAAGGGGCGACGAGGATAGGACGACACCTCCTGCCTGTCAAACTGGAATCCTGCATGTGCAGAACTCAGCAGGTTTTGCTTGGCTCCGAGAAGCAATTCCGGTAGAACGGTTTTCATATCCACCATGCTCGAAGTCGAAATCTACGCCCCCGGCCTCCGTTCTGAGTCCTCTGTGATGCAGCTCCGCAACCAGATGGACCACTTTCCCAAGATCCGCTACAAGGTGGATACCCGCCATGACCTGGTCTATTTTGAGATCGACAAGCCTGGAGACATCAGCCAGATGGAAATTCACCAGATCTTCGAGGCCATCGAACTCGAACCCCGCTTCGTCGGCCAGATTCCCGAGGAACTGCGCACGGGACAAACGACGAGGCTGGGTTAAATTTTGCCGTATAGCAGTGCCTTGGCCACCTGTTTCATGCGGCCCAGTATATAATAGACGGTCTGGCTCCGCAGCCGCACCAGATCCGCTCCAATGATGCGCGGCACAAAATCCTGGGGCACCGCCAGGACCTCCGTGAGGGTCGATCCATTCAGCCCCCGGCAGAGGATGGTGGCCATCGCTTTTGTCAGTGTTTGCACCTTGGGGCCTAGGCTGATGGCAAAATGAACGTGGTTGCCGTCTTCGAGCCGGGCATGCACCCCGACGGTGTCCGTGCATTCGGCATCGTGTCGCACATCATCCAGATCGAACTTGTCACCCTCTTTCGGTGCGTGGGCTGCAGCGGAAGCCGCCAGATCGATTAAATTTTCCCGTCGCTCGCCTTCCGGCAGCGATTCAAAAAAGGTGATCAGTTCGCCCAGGGCGGCGGGATATTCGGCCATGCTCACTTCTTGGCCGGTTTGAGCGCTAAATCCACCACGGGCATTTCGATGAACTTCTGCCACTGGGTTTCGCTCTCGGCCTGAGTGGCTACGCCGTCATGCACCCACAGGGCGTAGCGTACGCGCAGTTTCTTTTCTTCGGTGACCGACACTGGGGTGTCCAGGCTCAGGCAGCAGCCCATCCAGCCGTCGTTGCGCACGTGGAAGGCGGTGGGGTTGTGCGGATTCATTGGGTGGTTCATCAAGGTGATGCCGCCGAAACCGTCTGCGTCGTTGGTGATGCGCCCGCTGTAGTCACACCAGCGCGCGGGTTTGCGGAAGACCGCTTCCTCATTGAGCTGCCCTTCGGAATTTAGAATGCGCCCGCCGCCATCATGCACGCCGATGCTCTTGGCCAAGCGCACTGCCACCAGTCCGAAGCCGCTGGCCCCAAAGGTGGTCGTCTTGCCCTTGGGTGGGCTGAATTCCAGATCGATGATCATGAACCAGCTTTTTGCTCCATCTATGGGGCGGATTTCTGTGCGCCGCACTTCGGTGAGCTGGACCGATTTGTCTGCTTCGCTGATCCAGCGGTTCACCATGCGCATGGACGCAAACTCGTCGGTGTCTTCGTAGCCTTCTCGTGAGACCTCGACGTTGACAATGCGGCCCTGCTTCTTCGCGTAGTCACCCCAGAAATCGAGCTCGTTGACCATGTTGTGCGTCACCCACACGCTGTTGTGGTGCGAATGCGTCAGCGGATCATGCGGATGCCCCATGCGTGTGAGGCTGGAATCATGCGAGGCGCGGATGGGGTGCCAGAACGGGCGCATGTCCTGAGGATCGAAATGCATGGCGGTCAGTTCCCGCCCGTCGAGTTGGAAGGAGGTGATGTGATGAGGCAGTGGCACCACCTGCATGCGGGGAATAGGTTTCGCTGTGGGAAGCTGTGCTAGGACCGCTGTCGCGGACGTCAAAAACAGGATCGAGAGTTTTAGCATGTCACCACAACGTTGCTCCAAAGGCTCCTTTTCCATTCTCAGGTCTTCCATTTCGCCAGGAACTCGCCAGAATTCCCCTCCACCCATCCATGAAGCACATCCTTCTATCACTCCTCCTCGCCACCGCATCCTTTGCGGCCACGATTCCTGAAGCCGCCAAAGTCGGCCAGTTTTTCGCCGGCTGCCAGGCTTACAGCTTCCGCATGTACAATGTGTTTGAAGCCATCGACAAGACCGCGCAGTGCGGCGGCAAGACCATCGAATTTTATCCTGGGCAGAAGTTTTCCACCGCCAAACCGGAGGCGAAGTGGGACCACAACTCGACGCCGGAAATGATCGATGAGGTCATGAAGCACCTCGAAGCCAAGGGGCTCACCGCAGTTGCTTACGGTGTCGTCAAACTCGGTCAGGATGACGCCAGCAACCGCAAGATTTTTGAGTTCTGCAAGAAGCTCGGCATCGGCGTCATTGTTACGGAGCCTGATGTGACGGCGCTCGACAAGATCGAAGTTCTTGTGAAGGAATTCGACATTAAGATGGCCATCCACAACCATCCCAAGCGCCCTCTCGACCGCGCCTACATGTTCTGGGATCCGAACTACGTGCTCGACCTCGTCAAAGACCGCGACTCTCGCATGGGCTCCTGCGCCGACGTCGGCCACTGGGTGCGCAGCGGGCTGAACCCTGTGGATTGCATCAAGATCCTCAAGGGCCGCATCTTTGACAGCCACATGAAGGACCTCACGGCATTCGGCGACCCCAAAGCACACGACCTTCCTTTTGGCACTGGCAAGAGCGACATCCCTGCCATCCTCGCTGAATATACCGCTCAGGGCTATCCCGGTCCGCTGCATTGCGAATACGAGTATAACTGGGAGACGAGCGTTCCTGAGATCACCCTGTGCCTCGACTTTATCCGCAACTGGAAGCCTGCGAAATAAGCTGGTCCATTCTTCTCAGAAGCCGGAGGCTGTGTCCTCCGGCTTTTTTTGTGCCTACTGGGCTTCGCCCATCAGCTTTTTCACCGTTGGCTCGATGGCCTCGGCCCAGATGCGGTAGCCTTTTTCGTTGGGGTGGAGGAAGTCGGGCATGATGTCCTTGGTGATCAAACCTTCAGGGGTGAGGAACTTCGGGCCGATGTCGAGAAAGGTGACGTTGTGGGTGCCGCTGAGTTTGGCGATGAGGCCATTGATCTCGGCGATTTTTTCGCGCTGCGGGCCGGGCTTTTCGCCGCGTGGGAAGATGCCCAGCAGCAGGATCTTGGATTGGGGCAGGCGCTGGTTGAACTCCAGCACGATGGCTTCGATGCCGGTGGCGATATCGGGGGCGGAGCAGGTGCCGGTGTTGTTGGTGCCGATCATCATGACGACGAGCTTGGGGGCGATGTCATCGATGGCTCCGTGTTGCAGCCGCCAGAGGACGTTTTCGGTTTTGTCCCAGCCGAAGCCGAGATTGCCGGCGTTGCGCGGGGCATAGAATTCGCCCCAGGTCTGCTGTCCGCGCAGCGAGTTGCTGTCAAACCGTTCGCCGCCGAAGAAGTGGGTGATGGAGTCGCCGATGAAGAGGATTTGCGGTTTGGCTTTTTTTACGGCGGCGCTGGTGAGGGCGTGACGTTTGGCCCAGTCATAGCTGGGCCAGCTACGATCTTGTGTGACGGGGACAACGGTGCTGGGCAGGGGCTTGTGCCCGGCCAGGGGTTCAAACGTGGACTGTTCGGCTTCGCTCATTGCTTTGCGGTCTTTTGAAAACGCGCGCGCTTTCAGTGTGCCGCCAGATGGGAGATCAATGGGGGCGAGGTAGGGGTTTGATTTCGCGATGGGGTCCGTGCCGTCGAGGGTGTACAGGATGGTGGTGTCCGGCGTGGCGCTTTGCAGTGTCACGATGCCGTTTGTTGCACGCTGGATGGCGGGGGGCGCGAGTTGAAGCGTGGTTTGAGCGTGAAGCAGGGGGCCGCAGGCCAGCAGGGAGAGAAGCAGGTGTTTGCTCATAGAAGGGTGAAGCTAACGAGGATGCCGCGTGCTGTCCATGCGAGCGTGCGGATCCAGTTGGTGAGGATGAGGTGGCGGATGAGCGGTGCGTCGAAGCCGCGCATGAGCCGGGTGTGAATAGGTGCCTGAAACACTGCCGTGCACAGCCAGACGAGAGGGATCAGACCAATACTGATGACAAATGGCAGTGTTCGCTGTCCGGCATAAAACAGCCAGGCTGAGGTGGCAATTTCGGCAAACAGCAGTGGTGCGACGATGAGACCAATGCGGAAGCAGTGCGCAAGATGATAGTCTTTGAACTCCGCCGGGGCGACCCGCCGGAACTGTGGATAGACGAGGATCTGCACGACCCAGATCAGGCCGACGAGCATCCAGGTGACGGCGAGGTGGATCGAGAAGAGCAGCGTCATCTAATTAGGGCTGAATCGACCCGACATCGGCGGCTTGATGCAGCTTTTGCATTTCAGCATCGCTCAACGCACGATTGAACACCGCGAGGCCGCCGAACTTGCCGATCGTGGCCTCTCCGGTCATGGAACCGACGGCCATGCGTGCGCCGACGGTGAAGTCGGAGGGAGAGATCTTGGTCTGCGCGTGCAGGGCGGGATCGTATTTGAAGATGCCGCGCCCGTGGTAGTAGGGGTTCATGCCACGGTCTTTGCCATCGGGGCCTTCTTTGGTGAAGTAGGGATCGTTGCGCTTGTCTTTGACGGCATCGAGATGGCGCGAGTCGAGCACGCCGTTGATGTAGGCGCGGATGTATTTGGAATCGTAGGTGAAGGCGAGGGTGCACCATTGCTCCTCGGGGACTTCGAGCTTGGTGGCTGCGTAGTCGGCGCACCAGGGGAACTTGCTGCCGTCGGCACGCATGGTCACGCCGCCTTCGCTGCTGATGTGAGGCACGAGATTGCGCGGGCCGCCATAGGTGGGCATGTTCATGAGCAGGGCGTACTGCCGCGTGCCGGTGTCATCGTTCGCGCCTTTGCCCTCACTCCACATGCCGGCGATGGTGCGGCTCTTTTTGAGATCGACGATGCGCACGACGGCGAACAAGGTGACCTGAGCGTCTTTGCCTGCGATGTTGAGATCGCCCGTTTCGGCATGCTTGATCTCCAAGTACTGGTGTCCGTTCAGGTCGGCTGAGAAGCCGGAGAAGGGACCGCCGGGTACGCGTTTGATGGGACCGTTCACCTCGGTGAGCGGATGTTTTTCCGGTGTGCCTTGAGAAACACGTTTCTGGCCTGCGTCCTCGCCAAAGGTCCAGAAGCCGACCAGGCCGGGAGTTTTTTCGATGACGGTGGCGTCTCCGGCAAAGGCCGAGAACGCGAGTGAGGCGGCGAAGAACGAGGGGATAAACGTGCGCATGAGTGTTGGATTGAGGATGGCAGACACACCAAGGCTTTGGAAAGCTGTTTTTGGACGATAAAGAGTTCGGCAGCGGGCGGCGTAGTAGTCAGATAGCCCAGCCCATGAAGAAAACCATGCACCCACCCGCCAACCTCATCGTGCCGATGCGTGGGAGGGTTGTGAGCGCATGGTTGGCGTTCACCACGCTGGCGGCAGCGGCGGTGGATTATGAAAAGGAGATCAAGCCGCTGCTCAAGGAGCGCTGCTTTGCCTGCCATGGAGCTTTGAAACAGAAGGCGGACCTTCGTCTCGACACCGCCGCCGCCATGCGCAAGGGCGGTGAAAATGGCGATATTCTGGCCGGTGATCCTGCGCTGCTGCTGGAGCGTGTGACGACCCCTGACAAGGACGACCGCATGCCGCCGGAGGGCGAGGGCTCGATGCTCACGAGTGAGCAGGTGGCCAAGTTGAAGGAATGGCTTGCCGCCGGTTCGCCTGCGCCTGCAAGCGAGGTGCCGGAGGCTGATCCGCGTGCGCACTGGGCCTATCAGTCGCCGATATCTTCTGGCAAGCCGATGGATGCGCTGCTGGCGGCGCGAATGGCTGAAAAAAATCTCAAGCCGCAGGCCGAGGCTGCGCCGGAGATCTGGCTGCGCCGTGTGTATTTGGATCTGATCGGCCTGCCGCCATCGGCGGAACAGATCACGATGTTTTTGCAGGATACCGCCCTGCCAGCGCGGCGGCGTGTGGTGGATGAACTGCTCGCCACACCGCAGTACGGCGAGCGCTGGGCGCGGCACTTCATGGACCTGTGGCGCTACTGTGACTGGTATGGGCTGGGTGCCCAACTGAGGCACAGTCAGAAGCACCTGTGGCATTGGCGCGACTGGATCGTGGAGTCCTTGAACGTGGATAAAGGCTACGACCGGATGATTGTGGAGCAGCTTGCCGGTGATGAGCTGGCACCTGGAGATCGCGACACTCTGCGCGCCACTGGCTTCCTGGCGCGAAGCTATTATCTTTTCAACCGCACCACCTGGCTGGACGAAACCATTGAGCATACCTGCCGTGCTTTTCTCGGTGTGACGATGCAGTGCGTGAAATGCCACGATCACAAATACGATCCCATTGAGCACACTGATTACTACCGCATGCGTGCCATCTTTGAGCCGATGCATGTGCGCCTCGATCCCTGGCAGGGTGAAACTGATTTCGAGAAAAACGGCCTGCCGCGCGTCTATGACCTGCATCTGGACCAGCACACCTTCCGCCATGTGCGTGGCGATGAAAAGAACGAGGACAAATCGAAACCGATGACGCCGGGCATACCGAAGGTGCTCGCATTCGCCGCGTTTCAGCCTGCGGCGATGAAGCTGCCGCCAAGCTCCGCGAAACCCGTACTGCTGCCGTTTGTGCTCAGTGATCATCTGCGTGCCGCCGATCAGCAGCTTGAAGCAGCGCAGAAAGCGAATGACGCCGCCACCATCAAAACCGCCAGCCTGCGCATCGCGATGATTCAGGCGGTTTACGCCGCTGATCTTGCCAGGAATGACAAGAGCATCGCCAAAGCCGCCGCATTGGCCGAGGCGCGTTACCTTGTGGCCAAAACCGAGATCGATCTGGCGAAAATAGAGAGTGCTCCCAAGGCGAAAGATACTGAAAAAAAAATCAAAGCGGGGCGTGAAGCTCTCGCCAATGCTCAAAAGAAGGCCGCAGCACCGGGCGAGACTTACGCCTCGCTGCCTGCAAGCCTGAAAGCGCAGGAAGGCCCGGAGGAAAGCACCAATGCTACGGTGCAGATTTATCCTGAGTCCAGTACTGGGCGCAGGCTCGCCTTTGCACAATGGGTGGCGGATAAACGCAATCCGCTCACCGCCCGCGTGCTGGTGAATCAAGTCTGGATGCGGCACTTTGGCGCATCGCTCGTAGCAGGGGTGGATGATTTTGGACTTCGTTCGCCGGCGCCGCTGCATCAGGACATCCTTGACACGCTGACCGTTGATTTCATGAACAAGGGCTGGAGCCTGAAGCATCTCCATCGCGCCATGGTACTCTCGGAGTTGTACCGCCGCAGCTCTTCGAATGCCGGAGTCGATGCCAGGACTGCTGCCGCTGATCCTGACAATGCCTGCTACTGGCGCATGAATCCACGCCGCATGGAGAGCCAGGTGGTGCGCGACAGCCTGCTTCAACTCGCTGGGAAACTCGACCTCACGCTTGGCGGAGCCAGCCTCAATCCCGCGTCAGCCGAAACGAGTCCGCGTCGTTCGCTTTACTTCATTCAGAACGCTGACGTCGAGGATCGTTTTCTCGCGACTTTCGACAACGCGAACGTCCTGGAATGCTATCGCCGGAACGAAAGCGTGGTGCCGCAGCAGGCGCTGGCGCTTACCAACAGCAGGCTCAGCCGTGAATGTGCCGATGCACTGGCGGCCAAGCTCAGCAAGCTCGATGAGAAGACCTTTATTGAGCAGTCTTTTCTAAGGGTGCTGGGTCGCCCGGCGACGGCTGCGGAGCGCGAAGTGAGTCTGGCTGGCTTTGTGGCATTGAAACAGAACCGCAGCTTGTTTTTGCAGGCGCTGCTCAACCATAACGACTTTGTGACATTGCGATGAATTCCCCCTATCATCCCACGCCATTTCTCCGACGTGATATTCTTGGCGGGTTGGGCAGCATTGCGGTCGCGTCCATGCTCAAGGCTGAGGAGGTGTGGCGACCGCCGAGCGGACTGCCGGTGATGCCGCAGAAGGCGAAGCGAGTGATCTGGCTCTTCATGCGCGGTGGAGTGAGCCACATGGAGAGCTTTGATCCGAAGCCGATGCTGACGAAGTATGCGGGCAAATCCATTGAAGAAACGCCATTCAAAGCTGTCCTGTCGCCGGAGAAGCTCAAAAACGTGCGAGTGGTGGTGGTGAACGATGCGAATGGCAAACAGCGCAACACGATCTATCCGCTGCAAACGGGTTACAAGCGCTACGGGCAGTGCGGGGTCGAGATCAGCGACTGGTTCCCGAACATCGGCTCCTGCGCGGATGAGATCGCCTTCATCCGCAGCATGTGGACGACGGACAACAATCACGGCGCGCAGGTGCAGTTCCATAGCGGCCGTCACATGCTGGAGCCGCGCGTGCCCACTCTCGGCGCGTGGGTGACGTATGGCCTCGGCTCGATGACGAACAATCTGCCGTCCTTCATCAACATGGGGCCGCGTTACTTTGACATCCGCGACGGCCACTATCTGGGGCCCGCCTATGACGCGATCAATTTGAAGATCGATCCGAAAAATCCGCTCACGTTTGCCACGCCTGAGATTGCGGTCGGCCAATCAGAACAGGCCGCGCAGTTTGATCTCATTCACAAGCTCAACACGCTCAATGCCGGGGAATATCCAGGAGACAAAACACTCGCCGCCCGCATGAAGAGCTACCAGCTGGCCTACAACATGCAGGCTGCTGTACCGGAGACGATGAACCTCGACACCGAGAGCGACGAGACGAAAAAAATGTACGGCTTGGACGACAAGACGACCGAGCCGTTTGCGCGGCAGCTCATCGTCGCCCGTCGTCTGGCCGAGCGTGGGGTGCGCTTCATCCAGCTCCAGCATGGCGACGGCGCTGCGGGTGCATGGGACTCGCATTCCGGTCTGAAGAAGAACCATTCCATGCTCGCGGAGCAGGTGGACAAGCCGATCGCAGGATTGCTCAAGGACCTGAAGCAGCGCGGGATGCTGGACGATACGCTGGTCGTTTTCGCCACCGAATTTGGACGCACGCCGGGGACGCAGGGCAGTGATGGGCGTGATCACCACCCGTTTGGCTTCAGCGTCTGGATGGCCGGTGGCGGCGTCAAAGGGGGCACGATTCACGGCAGCACCGACGAACTCGGCTTTCATGCCGAGGAGCATCCGCACTACGTCACGGATGTGCATGCCACGATCATGCATCTGCTGGGACTCGACCCGCACCAGCTTGAGATCCCGGGACGGAAGCGGCTGGAAAGAGATTTTGGGCAGGTGATTCCACAGATCCTGATCTAGGCGGCAGCACGGGCCACTGTCTGGAATGTGGGAAATTAACGATTGCCAATTTACCGGATATGTGTCCAATATACTGACATAACCATGAAAGCTCTCGTCAAAGCACGGTCTGAACGCGGTCTCTGGCTCCAGGATGTGCCTGAGCCGCAGGTCGGCATCAATGATGTCCTCATCAAGGTTCGCAAGACCGGTATCTGCGGAACGGACCTGCACATCTACAAATGGGATGCGTGGGCGCAGAAGACGATTCCGGTGCCGATGGTCGTGGGGCATGAGTTTGTGGGGGAGGTTGTTGCGGTCGGCTCGAACGTGAATGATTTCCATGCTGGCGAAATCGTCAGTGCAGAGGGTCATGTGGTGTGCGGGCGCTGTCGCAACTGCCTCGCGGGCCGGCGTCACCTTTGTAAAGACACGGTGGGCATTGGTGTGAACCGCACCGGGGCGTTTGCGGAATACATCAGCGTACCGATGACGAATGTGTGGCATCACCGCGAGGGTGTGGACGAAGAGGTCGCGAGCATTTTTGATCCCTTTGGCAACGCGGTGCATACGGCGCTGGCTTTTGAATGTCTCGGTGAAGACGTGCTGATCACAGGGGCAGGTCCCATCGGCATCATGGCGATCCCGGTGGTGAAGCATGCCGGAGCACGCCATGTCGTCATCACGGATGTGAATGAGTATCGTCTCAATCTGGCGCGGCAGATGGGCGCGACACGTGCGGTGAACGTGACGACCGAGAAGATCGAAGACGTGCAGAAGCAGCTCGGCATGAAGGAGGGCTTCGATGTCGGACTCGAAATGAGCGGCAACGCTGCCGCCTTCCGCAGCATGATCGACAACATGTGCCACGGCGGCAAGATCGCCATGCTCGGCATCCCCAGCGAGCAGATCGCCATCGACTGGAACAAGGTCATCTTCAACATGCTCACCATCCACGGCATCTATGGGCGCGAGATGTATGAGACTTGGTATCAGATGAGCGTGATGCTGGAAAGCGGGCTCAACATCAAGCCGGTGATCACGCATCGTTTTCATTACACGGAGTTTGAACAAGGCTTCGCCGCGATGGAGTCTGGGAACTGCGGCAAGGTGGTGCTGGACTGGGTTGCTTAGATTCTTGCTATCATTTGATCATTCCATTAGGAATGGGCTAACGATGAAAGCAAAATCCAACGCTCCCCGCAGGATCGGCACGACGGCCGACTCCCCTGCGCGCCGTTACTTCAAAGAGGTGCGGTTTCGGCAGATTCGCGCGCTGGTAGAACTGTCTCGGCAGGGCAGCTTTGCAGCGACTGCGGCGGCTATGGGGCTGGCGGTGCCGTCTGTGTGGCAGCAGATTCGTTCGTTGGAGGATGAATACGGGGTGCAGTTTGTCGTGGCTGAAGGCTCCAAGGTATCACTCACGGATGATGGGCGTGCGCTGGTGGATCTGGCCGCTCCGCTGGTCGAGTCCTTCAATGGACTGCGGGCGATGTTTGAGGATCAGCGCAGCACCGCCGCCCGCACGCTGACGGTCGTGGCACCCTCGGCCATGCTCACGGGCGCGCTGCGGCGGCCCATCATCCTGTATCGTCAGAATCATCCGAAGGTGAAACTCGTGCTGCTGGACCGGCCCTCCTACATGGCCCGGCAGGTACTTGAGCAGGATCAGGCAGATCTGGCGATCATGGGCATGGCGACAGGTGACGAGGTGATGCCGCAGTTTCAGTACCAGCAGCTGGTGCGCTATGCCTTTTATCTCATGTGCCCGGCGAATCATGCGCTGGCGCGTGCGCGGCAGTTGACGCTCGCAGGAATTGTCAGCCAGCCATTGGTGCTGGCACCGGAGGAAAGCAGCTCGCATCGGCAGATTCGGCAGGTGTTTGCCCAGGCCGGGCTGGCGGATCGCATGAACGTGACGGTGACGGCGACGAACCGCGCCCTGTTGCTTAACTATGTCGCCATCGGTTTCGGCATCGCCATTGGCACCAGTGCGGCGAGTGTGAAGCCGCCCAAGCGTGCTGCCGGAGAGACGGAAGTCGTCGTGCGTGAAGCTGCTGCGCTGTTTGGCCATGAGGAGGTTTTTCTGGTGCAGCGGAAGGGCCGGTTCGAGCCTGCGCATGTGCGGGCGTTTCGCGAACTGGTGCTGAAGGCGTTTTAAAAGTGGGATGAATTCGTCCGCGATGCGGAAGCCCGCGCGGCTGATCTGGCTGGATTGAAGGTGTGATCTTCCTAGCTAGCTACGTTTTATGTCTGTGCGGCAGTGTTCTGCTATGGAAATTCTCTATTGCCAAAATACAGGACGAGTATCCAATATACCGACATATATGAATCCGACCTTCGCCACGCATCTCTCCACGCAGCTTGATGCCATCCGCGCTGCGGGCACTTACAAGCACGAGCGAGTGCTATCTACTCCGCAGGGCACGCTGGTGCGTGCGAATGGCGGCGGTGAAGTGCTCAATATGTGCGCGAACAATTATCTCGGATTGGCGCAGCACCCTGAGGTGCGGCAGGCGGCGCATGAGGCGCTGGAGCAGTGGGGCTATGGGCTGGCGAGCGTGCGTTTCATCTGTGGTACGCAGGGGGTGCACAAGGCACTGGAGGCCTCTTTGTCGGACTTCCTCGGCACGGAAGACACGATTCTCTACGGCTCCTGTTTCGATGCGAACGGCGGTCTGTTTGAGACAGTTCTCGGCCAGGAAGACGCGATCATCAGTGATGAACTGAACCATGCCTCCATCATCGACGGTGTGCGGTTGTGCAAAGCGCAGCGTTATCGCTACAAAAACTGTGACATGGCTGATCTGGAGGCGCAACTGATTGCGGCGGATGAGAAGGGTGCACGCTTTAAACTGATCGCTACCGACGGCGTGTTCTCGATGGACGGTTTCATCGCTCCATTGAAGGCGATCTGTGATCTGGCGGACAAATACCACGCGCTGGTGATGGTGGATGATTCCCACGCCGTCGGCTTCATGGGCAAAACGGGCCGTGGTACGCATGAGCATGGCGATGTCATGGGCCGTATCGACATCCTGACGGGTACGCTGGGCAAAGCCCTTGGCGGCGCGAGCGGCGGCTACACCAGCGGACGAAAAGAGATTGTCGAGCTGCTGCGGCAGCGTTCGCGGCCTTATCTGTTTTCGAACACGCTCTGTCCGAGCATTGCGGGTGCTTCCATCGCGGCGCTGGACTTGCTGAAGCAGTCCACGGGCCTGCGTGATCAGCTGGAAACCAACACGCGATTGTTCCGTGAGCAGATGACCGCCGCCGGATTTCACATCGCGCCCGGTGAGCACCCCATCGTCCCTGTGATGCTGGGCGATGCGGCACTAGCCGCGAAGTTTGCAGACGCGATGCTGGGGCGCGGTGTTTACGTCATCGGCTTCAGCTATCCCGTGGTCCCGCAGGGAAAAGCGCGCATCCGCACGCAGATCAGCGCAGCGCACACGCGGGCGGATTTGGAACATGCAGTGCAGGCATTTGTCGCGGTCAAACAGCAGTTGGGTGTCTAACTCGATAGTGCCATGAATGCGAAACTCATTGATGCTGCGGTTGAGCTTGCGCGCAGGCTGCAACTGCGTGCCACGGAACTGCAAACGCCTGCGGAAAAACACCAGCAGGCAGAGCTGGACCGCATGCTGCAGACTCCTTCGGACAAAGCGACGCTGGTGCAGCTGACGGATCAGGCCTTTCGCCCCAAGTCGGCGGCGCGGGTGGCGGATCAGTTCACGCACATTCTGGATGTGCAGGGCGTGCCGCGCTTCTTCAGTCCGTTGGACCGGGCCATGCTGCGTGGGTTTCAAACCTTTGGCGGCTGGCTGCCGGGTGTCTCTGTGCCGATGGTTAAGGAGCACATGCAGCATGAGACGGCCAACGTCATTCTGCCTGCGGAGCCGGAGGTGCTGGCAGAGCATCTACGCCAGCGCACTGCCCAGGGCGTGCGCATGAATGTGAATTTCCTGGGTGAGGCGATCCTCAGCGAGGCAGAGGCCGAGCGCAGGCTCGCGCTGTACCTTGAAGCGCTGCAACATCCGGAAACGGAAGTGTTTTCGGTAAAGATCTCCACGCTTTACTCGCAGATGTCGTCGCTCGCGCGCGAACATACGATTGCGACTTTGTGTGACCGGCTGGAGCGCCTGTATCGCAGCGCTGCACGCGCCACTTTCACCCGCAGCGATGGTTCGCAGGTGCCGAAGTTTATCTACCTGGACATGGAGGAGTACCGCGACCTCAGCCTCACCTGCGAAGTTTTCATGAGGACGCTGGAGCGACGCGGGCTTGAGCATGTGAGCGCAGGCATCGTGCTGCAGGCCTACATCCCCGATTCGTTCCTCTGGCAGCAGCGGCTCCATGAGTGGGCGCGTGAGCGTGTTGCCACAGGCGGTGCGGGAATCACGATGCGAATTGTCAAGGGGGCGAACATGGAAATGGAGCGTTTCGAAGCCGCTGTGAAAGGCTGGCCTCAGGCACCCTTTGAAACGAAGATCGACACGGATGCGAACTACAAGCGCATGTTGCATGAAGGCATGTGCGCCGAGAATCTGGCGGCGGTGAAGCTTGGTGTCGCTTCGCACAACTTGTTCGATGTCGCTTACGCGCTCACGCTTGCGCGGGACAATGACGCGATAGAGCGGGTGCAGTTCGAGATGCTCGAAGGGATGGCCAATCATCAACGGCGTGCGCTGTTTGAGGAGGCACCGCATCTGCTGCTCTACGCGCCCGTGTGTCACAAGGAGCACTTCCTCAGCGCCATCGGCTATCTCATTCGTCGGCTGGATGAAAACACCGGTCCCGAGAACTTCCTGCGCCACACCTTCAAGCTGGTCCCCGGAAGTGAGCAGTGGCGGCAGCTGGAGCAGGGGTTTCGCGCTGCGTTCGCACGCCTCGACACGCTGAGTGCCGCGCCGCGTCGTTCGCAGGATCGGAGGAACGTGAAGCAGCCTGCTGCGGGTGCCTTCGTTAACGAGCCCGACACCGACTGGGCGTTGCCGCATCATGCGGAGTGGGCGCAGGGCATTGTCTCAGCGTGGGAGCAGCGCTGTGTCGAAGTGCCGGTGGTGATTGGGGGCATGGAGATCACCACCGGGCTTAGCGCGCGTGAATGCCTGGACCCATCACGCCCCGGAGTTGTTGTCGGACATTATCTGCAAGCGAGTCCTCAAGATATCGAGCAGGCAGTGGAATGTGCGGCGCGGGATGATGACGGCTGGCGTGATTTGTCAGCCCAGCAGCGGCAGACGATCATGCAGCAGGTCGCGCAAGAGCTGCGCCAGACGCGCGCGGACCTGATGGGGGCTGCCTTAGCGAACTGCGGCAAGACGCTGGCCGAATCGGACCCTGAGGTGAGCGAGGCGGTCGATTTTGTGGAGTTCTATGCAGGTGCTGCGCGCAGGTTTTTCGAACTGCCGAATGTCACCGCGTCAGGCAAAGGCGTGGTGGTTGTCGTGTCGCCGTGGAATTTCCCCATCGCCATTCCGTGTGGCGGGATTGCCGCTGCACTGGCGGCGGGGAACACGGTGATTTTGAAGCCTGCGTCTGATGGCGTGCTGCCTGCCTGGGAGCTGTGCCAGTGTTTCTGGCGCGGCGGGGTATCGAAAAAAACGCTGCAATTCGTGCCCTGCTCTGGAGGCAAAGAAGGTGCGCAGTTGGTGCAGCATCCGCAGGTGAACGCGGTCATTCTAACCGGCGGGACGGAAACAGCGCTGGCCATGCTGCGGGCCAAGCCTGCTCTGCCATTGAGCGCCGAAACCGGCGGCAAGAACGCGACCATCGTCACGGCCATGGCGGATCGTGATCTCGCCATTAAAAATGTGCTGCATTCGGCCTTCAGTCACGCGGGGCAGAAATGCTCCGCCACATCGCTGCTGCTGCTGGAGGCCGAAGTCTATGATGATGCCGAGTTCAAACGCACACTTGTCGAGGCGGCGCAGAGTCTTGCCGTGGGTTCCGCCTGGGAACTGCCGACGAAAATGGGGCCGCTGATCCGACCGCCGTCCGGGGACCTTCAGAACGCCCTGCTCACGCTCGAAGAGGGGGAGTCCTGGGCGCTGATGCCATGCAAGCTCGACGGCAATGACTGTCTTTGGTCTCCTGGCATCAAATGGGGAGTGCAGCCTGGCAGCTACACGCACATGACGGAGTTCTTCGGCCCTGTGCTCGGGGTCATGCGCTTTGAGAAGCTGCATGATGCCATTGCGTTGGTGAATCAAACGGGGTTTGGCCTGACCAGTGGCCTGGAGAGTCTTGATGATCGCGAACAGGCTGAATGGAAGGCAGGTATTCGTGCGGGGAATCTCTACATTAATCGCAGCACCACCGGCGCGGTCGTTTTGAGACAACCGTTTGGAGGCATGGGCAAAAGCGCCTTTGGGCCCGGCCTCAAAGCTGGCGGGCCAAACTACGTGGCTCAGTTCATGAAGTTCGTGGAAACCGTGCCTTCTGCTGATGCTGTAATGTCAGCCGGGCCGAATACGGTGCTGGGGCAGTTGCTCGGTGTTCTCGAAGACTGGAACAAGTGGGGGCTGGAATCTTGGAAGAAGCTGACGCATGCGATCTCGAGCTATGAGCAGGCGTGGAATATTGAATTCGCCGTACAGCACGATCATTTCCGGCTGGTGGGGCAGGACAATCACCGCCGTTATCTGCCAGTGCAGGATATGCGCATTCGGGTGGTTGCGGAGGATTCAGCGTACGATGTTTTTGCACGCATCATTGCTGCGCGAATAGCAGGCTGTCGCATCACGGTGAGTTTTGCCCCCGGGCTTGATTACCGCTCACTCGAGCGGGCTCACGAAGCGTCTCATCGGTGGGCCGGTCCGGTGGATTTTTTGGAGGAATCGGATGAGCAACTCGTGCAAGCAATCACGGGGCGTCAATGCGACCGAGTACGGTACGCCGCCGCAGACCGCGTGCCTGAAATTGTCCGTCGTGCTGCAGCCGAGGCATGTCTTTTCATCGCCGACGCGTCGGTGCTGGCCGAGGGACGGGTGGAATTGCTATGGTATGTGCAGGAGCAGAGCGTGAGCTTTGATTTTCATCGCTACGGGAACCTGGGCACACGCACAGGTGAAGAGCGTGCGGCACTGGTTGCGCCGTTGGGAAACACGGACTGAATGGCATTATGGACACACTTTCCGCCACACTGCTGCTGATCACCATCATGGACCCATTGGGGAATGTGGCGACATTTGTGTCCGGCTTGCGCCCGGTGCCGCCGGAGAGGCGCATGCGCGTGATCGCACGCGAGCTGGTCATCGCGCTGGTGATCCTGATCCTGTTTCTCTTTCTAGGTCCGTGGCTGCTCGGCTTGCTGCATTTGAAGCAGGAGGCTTTGTTTATCAGCGGTGGGATCGTGCTCTTTTTGATCGCTTTGAAGATGATCTTTCCGCCTGCACGTCATGCGGCGGATGAGCCAATGGATGAGCCGTTCATCGTACCGCTGGCCGTGCCAATGATTGCGGGGCCGTCCGTGCTGGCGACGCTGCTGGTGCTCGTCAGTACGCAGCCGGCGCAGATCTGGAACTGGTTTGCCGCGCTGCTCATTGCATGGGTAGTCACGGCGGCGGTACTGCTGTGCTCGCCAGCAATTGCCCGCGTGCTTAAAGAGAAAGGCGCGATGGCGGTTGAGCGCCTGATGGGCATGCTACTGGTCATGGTGGCTGTGCAGATGTTGCTTAATGGCATTGAACATTATATACAGCACTGAACCATGCCTCCCTGGATCGAATACTTCGCCGTCGCCGTGTGTGCCATCTCGGGTGTGCTGGCCGCAGAAGGAAAACGAATGGATTTGTTCGGGGTGCTGGTCCTGGCGCTGGTGACGGCGGTGGGGGGCGGCACGATTCGTGATTTGTGCCTCGGCGCGCGGCCTGTGTTCTGGATCGAGCAACCCCATCATGTGTGGACGGCGCTCATCGCGGCAGTGGCGACATTTATACTGGTGCGCTTCGTTCATCCTCCGCATCGAACGCTCGCGGTCGCGGATGCCTTTGGGCTGGCGTTGTTTGGCATCGCAGGAACCGAAAAGGCGCTCATGTTTGGAACTCCGGCCATCGTGGCGATCCTGCTGGGCATTGTCACTGGAGTGGCAGGAGGCATTCTGCGTGATGTGCTGCGTGGTGAGGTGCCGCTTGTTTTCAAGCCCGATGTGAATCTGTATGCGACGACCGTTTTTGCCGGTGCGCTGGTGTTTGTGCTGCTGCGGGTGTGGCTGCCAGCCTCGGAAAGTCATCGCTACATTGGCATGGTGGTCATTCTGCTGCTGCGCCTTGCCGCGATGCGCTGGAAGCTGCGACTGCCGGCGTTTCGGAGCCGGATTTCCACGCCTTAAAGACTGCTTCCCGAAAGGCATGGGTGGAATGGGCTGTTTCCAATGGTCTATGAACCGCCGCCATTTCATCACCACGACCGCCGCCACTGCATTTGCCGCCCCATTTGTGCAGGCGCAGAGCAAGACCTCGCTCCAGGGGGCCGTCATCGGTCATGGGGAGTATCGGTATCGGGTCGATCTGGAATGGTGCCAGGCGAAGCGGGAGGTGCATCCGGTGAAGAACTGCCATGAGATGGTCATGGATGCGCAGAAGCGGCTGATCATGATCACAGACGAGGCAAAGAACAATGTCCTGATTTTCGACAAGGAGGGCAAGGTGCTCGATGCGTGGACGCTGAAGCTGCGCGGCGGACACGGGCTGAGTTTGGAAGTGCGGGATGGCAAGGAGCACCTGCTGCTGTGCGATCCGGCGGGTGGGCGCGTCGTGAAGACCACGCTGACGGGGGAGATCGTGCTGGAACTGCCGCATGCGAAGGACTGCGGCGCGTATGATGCTGTGACGAAGTATGCGCCTACCGAGGCGGTGGCTGGGCCGAATGGCGACATCTATGTGGCAGACGGCTACGGCTCGCAGTTTATCCTGCAATTTGACGCCACGGGAAAATTCATCCGCAAATTTGGCGGCAACAGCACGCAGGCGATGAACGCTGGGAAATTCATGCAGGCACATGGGGTCACCATCGACTCACGCGGGCCTACGCCGCTGGTGCTGTGCACGGAGCGCATCCGCAATGAGTTTCACTGGTATCAGCTCGACGGCACCTATTCGCATTCCGTGTACCTGCCCGGTGCTT
Source organism: Prosthecobacter sp. (assembly GCF_029946185.1). Classification (GTDB taxonomy): domain Bacteria; phylum Verrucomicrobiota; class Verrucomicrobiia; order Verrucomicrobiales; family Verrucomicrobiaceae; genus Prosthecobacter. The sequence continues at coordinate 7,278 of NZ_JAQSEA010000149.1, read as the reverse complement.
TCATGAGCCGGCCCGTCATCGCGGGGGATCTGCTGCTTTCCGGTGTGTGCTTTGGCATGAAGCCCAATGATTACCGCATGTGGCGCGAAAGGGGCTTCATCATCATTCTCGACAAAAATAACCGCGTTGTCTCTGCTCCGGGTGGCCAGCAGCCGAAATATGAGGGCGATCAGGTGGGCGTCCTGCTGCAGGACCAGCCTGTTTTTCGCAATGTGCATGACGTGTGCGTCGATGACGCGGGCGATCTTTACGGCTGCCAGTGGAATGCGGACCAAGTCTATCCTTACAAGCTGCACAAGGTGTGATAAAAGCAGGCTGACTTCACCGACTTGTTTATTCCATGCGTTCCTTCCTGCTCTCCCTGCTCCTCTCCGTCACCGCCTTTGCGGCGGAACTTCCCAAAGAACAGCGCATCGTCTTTCTTGGCGACAGCATCACGCAGGGAGGGGGCTACATTGAGTTCATTGAGGCCGCCTTGATCGCGCAGCATCCGGAGGTGACAAAAGAGATCATCCCGCTCGGCCTCAGCAGCGAGACGGTGAGCGGTTTGAGCGAAGACGGCCACGCCGGGGGCAAGTTTCCGCGTCCGGATTTGCACGAACGTCTCGACCGTGCGCTGGAAAAGACGAAGCCGGAGCTCGTCTTTGCCTGCTACGGCATGAATGACGGCATTTATTACCCGCTTGGGGCCGTGCGCACGAAGGCCTTTCAAGATGGCATGAAGAAGCTGCATGAGAAAGTCACTGCCTCGGGTGCACGCATCGTGCATCTCACACCGCCGGTGTTTGATCCGTTGCCGATCAAAGCCCGCTTGCTGCCCGCCGGTCTGGACAAGTATGAGAACCCTTATCAAGGCTACAATGAAGTGCTCGACTTTTACAGCGACTGGTTGGTGGACATGCGCAAGAAGGGCTGGGAGGTGATGGACATTCACGGTCCGATGAATGCCGCCATTGCTGAAAAGCGGAAGACCGATCCTGAGTTCACCTTTTCCAAAGACGGTGTGCATCCCGGAGCGGAAGGCCATCTGCTCATGGCGCATGCCGTGCTGGATGCCTGGGGACTTAAAGTGAAGCCGGATGGCACGCCCGATCACCCGAATGGTGCCGCGATCCTCGCACTGGTGAAAAAGAAGCATGCCATTCTGCGTCCGGCATGGCTGAGCTACGTAGGGCACAAGCGTCCCGGTAATGCTCCTGGATTGCCGATTGAAGAAGCCAAGGCGAAAGTCGCTGAACTCGATGCTGAAGCTCGCAAGCTGGCCAGCGCGAAAGGAATCGTGATCCCCAATCAGGCCGGCGAATGGAACGGCTACGCAAAGCACGAACTCACCATCGCAGGCAAATCCGTGACTGTTGTGGCACCGAAAACCGCCGCCTCGGGACGCCCATGGGTCTGGCATGGCGAGTTCTTCGGACACAAGCCAGCGCCGGACATCGCGCTGCTCGGCAAAGGCTTCCACATCGTCTATATGAAGATCAATGACATGCTGGGCAGCCCTGGTGCCGTGAAGCTGTGGGACGCATGCTATGCGGAACTCACCACGAAGTATGGCCTGAGCACCAAGCCCTCCCTCGTTGGCCTCAGTCGCGGCGGTTTGTACTGCTACAACTGGGCCATCGCGAACCCAGACAAGGTCTCCTGCATCTACGCAGACGCGCCAGTGTGCGATTTCAAGAGCTGGCCCGGTGGCAAGGGCAAAGGTAAGGGCGATGCGAAGAACTGGGCTCTAGTTCCCAAGCTCTGGGGCTTCAAAGACGAGGCTGAAGCGCTCGCCTACAAAGGCAATCCCGTGGATAGCCTCGCCCCACTCGCTAAGAACCATGTGCCCCTGCTGCATGTGTACGGCGATGCCGACGACGTGGTGCCATGGGATGAAAACACCAGCCTGATCGAATCCCGCTACAAGGCCCTTGGCGGCAGCATCACGCTGATTCGCAAGCCTGGTGTGGGCCATCATCCGCATGGGCTGGATGACTCGACGCCGATTATCGAGTTCATCGCGAAGAACGCAAAATGACGTGTGCGGGCACTCCTGCCCGCAATGGCAGCGCGACGAAGAAAATTTTCGTATGAGATAGATGGTATCATTTGGGCCGTATTGAAACGGTATACCGAATGAATCTCGCTCCCAATCCTGCCTTTCGCTCTGATTCCGCCGCCTCGCTGCTGCGGACGGAAATCCTGAACGGCACCACCTCGCCAGGCACGCTGCTGGCGGAATCCGCTGTGGCGAAGCGCCTGGGGGTCAGCCGGGTGCCGGTGCGCGAGGCCTTGTTCGCACTCGAACGTGAGGGCCTGGTCGAATTCAGCGCCACGGGGCGCGCCTTTGTGAAAGCGCTGACGCCGCAGGATTTCGAGGAGCTATATGTACTGCGGCTCACCCTGGAACCGCTCGCCTCCCGTCTGGCGGCCTCGACGCTCAAAGCGGACATCACGCAGCTTGAAAAAAACGTGGCAGCCACCCGTCGTGCCCGTTCCGTGCAGGAGGTGACGCGTTTGGATCTGGAGTTTCATCAGCTCATTCTCGCAGCCTCGGGCAATGTGCGTTTGCTAAAACTCTGGCGCTCCCTGCGTGGCGAGTTGGAGCTGTGGCTCGGGCGCTTGCATCGCAGTCATCAGCTCCAGACCCGGGAAACCCTTCAGGAGACCGTGGATGCACATCAGGGCATCGTGGAGAGTTTCCAAACACAATCCCCCGCTGCATGCGAGCGCCTGATGCGTGAGCACATCCTCGGCTGGCGTGAATGGCTGCCACTTTCCTCATGAACCGCGTCCTCCAGAGTCTTGGCATCGCTATCTTCGCGCTATCATCGGCGCGGGCTGGAGAGGACATGGCTTTCTTTGAATCGAAGGTGCTGCCCTTGCTGCAAAGCCGCTGCTACGAGTGCCATTCGCATGAGCAGAAGATCAAGGGTGGGCTGGCGCTCGACTTGAAATCGGGCTGGCAGACCGGCGGTGACAGCGGGCCTGCCATCGTACCGGGAGACGTGGCTAAAAGTCATGTGATCACGGCGGTGCGCTACGCGACTCCCGAAATGGAAATGCCGCCGAAGGGAAAGTTGACGGCGAGTGAGATCCAAATTTTTGAGCAATGGGTGGCGATGGGTGCACCCGATTCCCGAGTGAAACAAACGGCCGCAAAGTCCGCTCGTGTGATTGATGTCGAACAGGGAAAAAAATTCTGGGCCTTTCGTCCTGTGCGCAATGAACCGGCACCTGCAGTCAAGCAGGCAGGCTGGCCGTTGGCTCCCGTGGATCGCTTTATCTTGGCCAAACTTGAAGCCAATGATCTTTCCCCCGCGCCAGATGCGAATGCTTACACTTGGCTCCGGCGTGTCTCGCTCGATCTCACCGGACTGCCGCCGACACCGGAGGATCTGGGCCGTTTTGACGCATCTCCAACATCCCGTGCGGCTGCTGTGGACCGCCTGCTGCAATCCAAGGCCTTCGGCGAGCGCTGGGCGCGTCACTGGCTTGATCTCGTCGGTTACGCCGACCAGATCGGCACCTCTAACAATGTCTTTGCCGAGCATGCGTGGCGCTACCGCGATTACGTCATTGATTCTTTCAATGCCGACAAACCCTTCGACCGCTTTATTCGCGAACAGATTGCCGGAGACCTTCTGCCTGCCGCATCACCGCAGGAACGGGCTGCAAACATCACCGCGACAGGCTTCCTTGTTTTGGGCGATGTCGAAATCGTTGCGGTGGACAAGCTCAAGATGGAGTACGATCTGGTCGATCAGCAGGTCAGCAAAATTGGCACTGCGTTTCTCGGTCTGACGCTTGGCTGTGTTCGCTGCCATGATCACAAGTTTGATCCCATCGCGCAGACCGACTACTACGCCCTCGCCGGCATGTTCCGCAGTACGGATGCTACCTACAAGACCGACAATGGCGTTTGGAGCAGCGTCCACAAAACGGAACTGCCGGAAACAGCGGAGCAAAGAGCCGAGCGCGAGCCGCGTCTAGCTGCGAGCGCGGCGAGGATCCGGCAATGGGAGTCTGAGCGCGACAATGCGAACAAGGAAAAAGCGACGCTCGAATCACAGATCGCCAGCGCCGCCAAGGAGGCGAAACCTGAACTCGAAAAGAAGCGTGATGAACTCTCGGCGCGCATCAAGACGCTCAACGGCCAGATTGAGCACGCAAAGTTCTTTGCTCCTACCGCGCCGAAAGCCTTTGCTGTGCGTGATCGTGAAAAGCCCGGTGATATGCGAGTCACCATTCGCGGCAATCCCTATGCGCTTGGCGATCCAGTGAAGCGTGGCGCTCCGGGTGTCGCATCGTGGGGTGAATTTCCGCCGATTCCTGCTGGTCAAAGCGGCCGAGTGCAACTGGCTGACTGGGTTGCTGATGCGCGCAATCCGCTCACCGCACGGGTCACCGTGAATCGCATCTGGCAGAAGCTCTTCGGTGAGGGACTGGTTCGCAGTGTTGACTACTTCGGAGCACGCGGTGAAATACCGTCACATCCCGAATTACTCGATCATCTGGCCTCTCGCTTTATGCAAAACGGGTGGTCGCAAAAGCAGCTCATCCGTGAGCTCGTGCTCAGCCATGTGTACCGCATGAGCAGTTCACAGGATGCCGCAGCAGGGGCAAAAGACCCTGATAACCGCCTGCTCTGGCGCATGAACCGGCAACGCCTCGATGCCGAGGCGATTCGAGATTCCATGCTTGTCATCAGCGGTAGGCTCGCGGCTCCAAGTGGCGGTCCTGCACTGCCGCTGGAGTTCCCCGAAAACGTCGCCAGTCTCAGCCCGAAGGCGGTGAATCCACCCGCCTTTGCTTTCAAGAAGGTGCGCCCCGTGCAGGACTTTGAGCGCACAATTTACCTGCCTGTCATTCGCACGGCAACACAGCCGGGGTCAGCGAAGTTGCGCGATGTATTTGACTTCACGCAGCCAGCGCAGATCGCTGGCAAGCGGGCTGAGACCGCCGTGCCCACGCAGGCACTTTTCCTTCTCAACAGCGATAATGTCCGATCTCGGGCCACCGAGCTTGCGAAACAGCTCATTGATACCGAGGCGAATACAGGCGCGCGTCTCGAAGCCCTCTGGCTCCGCATCCTCAGCCGCCCCATCACTTCCACCGAGCGCGATGATGCCGTCAAGTTTCTCGAATCCATGCCCGCCGACAAGGCGTGGGTGGAATTGAGTCACGCCCTGCTGTCCTCGAACGAGTTTTTGCTCCGTTTATGAATGCCACCACTATCTCCCGCCGCTCCTGGCTCCAGCGCACCGCCACTGGCTTTGGTGCGCTCGCCTTGCATGAACTGGTTCAGGCCGCGCAAAGTCCGCTGGCGGTGAAAGTACCGCGTTTTCCAGCGAAGGCAAAACGCGTGATCTTCCTGTTTATGTCCGGGGGGCCTTCGCAGCCGGATTTGTTTGATCCGAAGGATTACATCCGGCGCATGCACGGGCAGGCCATTTCTGCGCCGATCAACACTAACGAACTCCGAGTCGGCACGGACAAGTTTCTAGCACTGGCCACGCACGGCACAGTGAAGGCACGCGGGCAGTCCGGCATGATGATTTCCGATCTGCTGCCACACACGGCAAGCATCGCGGATGAGATTTGCATGCTGCGTGCGGTGCATGCGGACAACAACCAGCATCAGCCCGCCGCGCTTCAGTTTCACACCGGAGTGACGGCGGATGTGCGTCCCTCCATGGGCTCATGGATCAGCTACGGACTCGGCGCGGAGAATCAAAATCTGCCCAGCTTCATCTCGATTCATCCTGACAGCGACACCCGTCTCTATGGCTCGTCTTTTTTACCCGCTGCGCATCAGGGCACGAAGGTGATCGTGCCGCAGGATGCAAAACAATCTCCCATCGACTACCTTGCCGACATCTCCGGCGATGCGAAGGCTCAGCGTACGCGGATCGACTTTACGCAGCGCATGAACAAGCACTTGATCGACCAGACGGGAACCGATCCCCGCATGGAAGGCATGATTGAGAGCATGGAGATCGCCTTTCGCATGCAAACAGCCACGCCTGAACTGGTGGACATCTCGAATGAGTCCGAGGCGACGAAGCAGCTCTACGGCGTCGGAGGCAAGGACACCGACAAAAACGCCCGTGCCTGCCTGCTGGCACGCAAGATGAGCGAGGCGGGCGTGCGCTTTGTGCAGGTCACCATAGGCGGCTGGGATCACCATGGGGACATTCGTAATGCATTGCCAAAGAGCTGCGCTGCCAGCGACCAGCCCTGCGCAGCGCTGATCAAAGATCTCAAATCACGCGGCCTGCTCGAAGACACGCTCGTTGTGTGGAGTGGTGAATTTGGCCGCACCCCCTGGAGTCAGGACCTCAGTGGTACTTCGCCCATCGAAAAGCATGGCCGTGAGCACCAGCCTGAGAGCTTCTGCACCTGGATGGCCGGCGGCGGTATCAAGCCCGGCTTCACTTTTGGCGAGACCGACGACTTTGGCTTCCGACCCGTCTCTGGCAAAGTGCATCTGCATGATCTCCACGCGACCATCTTGAATCAACTTGGCCTCGACCATGAGAAGCTGACGTGGCGGCATCTGGGCCGCGATTTCCGGCTCACGGATGTGTACGGCAATGTGGTGAAGGAGATTTTGGCATGAATGATTTCAGTTCAATTCGGGCCATCGCGTTATGCTTGGCTCTTCGCGGTGCGGCGTTTGGAGCAGACGACTTTCAATCTTCGATCCTGCCCTTGCTGAAAGAGCGGTGCAATTCGTGCCACTCCACCCAGAAGCAGAAGGGGGATCTCGATTTAGAGCGCTTCGCGACGGTCGCTGACATCAAGAAAGAGCCGATGATCTGGGAGGGCGTGCTGGATCAGATTCACATGGGTGAGATGCCGCCGAAGAAAGAACCGCAGTTTTCCGCCGCACAGAAAACGCTGCTGACCCAGTGGGTGCAGGGCAGGCTGGAAGAAGTGGCGCTCGCCAGTGCTGGTGATCCCGGCCCCGTGGTGCTGCGCCGCCTCTCAAATATGGAATACACCTACACACTCCGTGATCTGACGGGAGTGGCGTCACTCGATCCCGCGAAGGAGTTTCCTGTGGATGGTGCGGCTGGCGAAGGCTTTACCAATGCGGGTGCGGCTCTCGTCATGTCACCCGCGTTGCTGACCAAGTATCTCGATGCGGCCAAGGGCATTGCCAGTCACGCGGTTTTGACACCCCAGGGCCTCAGCTTTTCTTCGAGTGCTTCGCAGCGTGACTGGACTGACGAAGCGTTGGCGAAAATTCGGACATTCTATGCGCGGTTTTCCACATCTGGCGGTGGAACG
>NZ_JAQSEA010000148.1 GCF_029946185.1 Prosthecobacter sp. | reverse complement strand
GATGAAGCAGGCTGTGGCAGCACACATGGAGATTCAGGAAGCGGCTGAACTTCCCGCCGAGATCACGTCTGCCGAACCGCTACAACAGTCCCCACGCAATCTCTATGCGGTGATGCCTGCGGGAATGAACGGCTGGGAGCGCGAGTTTGCCGAACTGCTGGACCATGACCCGCACAAGCTGGTGAACTGGTGGCACCGCAACCCGCCGGACAAACCGTGGTCGGTCAATGTGCTGATGCCAAATGGCCGGGGCTTTTATCCTGATTTCATCATCGGCATCGCAGGCCGCAACACGGAAGACGGCGCACTGCTGGCGGACCCGAAGGACCGCTTTGAGACCAGCCGCGAAGCGCCCAAGGTACTGGCACAACATCAGGCCTATGGCTTGGTGCTGATCCTCGCCAAGGATGGGGGGCGCTGGATGACCGTGGGCTATGATGAAAAGGCCAAGAAGCCGGTCTTTGCCCGTGAGTTCCGACTGCCAGATGCGCCCGCGTTTGGCGCGGCAGGCGTGCAGACAGCACTTGCCCGCAGGCCAGCGGCAGGCATCTTGCCTGCAACTGCCATGACTGCTGCAAACGCCACCACCCCAATGACTGCCCCTGGAGTGCTCCCGGAGCACGCGGTGGTGCGCCTGCGCCATGATCTGATGGCCGATGACCTGAAGGCGGGTGACACGGGCACGATTGTGCATGTGTATGAAGGCGGTGCAGGCTACGAAGTGGAGTTCATCCATGGACTCAAGCGTCCCAAACTGGTGACAATGGAACCGGCGGACATCGAACTGGCAGAGACGGAATGATGGAAGCTCCGCAGCATCTCCCGCAAGCCGATGCACTGCTCGTCGAACAGACGAAAGTGCAGGATTATCTGCTCAACCTCTCTCACAAGGAAGGCGGGCCGAAGGCGAAGTTCTTTTTGAATCGTGGTTTCCGACTCGATGCGTGGGAGCTCATGGCCCAAGCTCTGCGCCAGCATGGCATGACTCAACCCGTGACTGAGACGAGCGAAACACGCTTCGGCCGGAAGTTCACCGTGGAGTGCCAGATCCTGACGCCCGACGGCAGGAACCCGTGCATCCTCACGGCCTGGATTGTGGAAGGCAAAAGGCCACCGCGCCTTGTAACGGCACACCCGAACAGTTAGCAATCCCATCACTGACCATCTCCTTTTGAGGTGCCCCCCTGTTTTTCGGTCGGTTTTGGGCAGGCCTGAACGTGAAACAATCAGAGACTCGCTAAGAGACAAAGCACCTTCCGATTGCCGGCCTCCCAGCACCCGCAGGGGCCCCCAAGATCAAACACCTTGCAATCTCGCTCCTTGGTGACAGTATGACACCCCTCAAATTCTGAGGAGTCCGTATCGTTTCTGTTTTATGAGTACACATACCTTCCCTGAACTGGGAATTTCGCCCGAGCTTCTTGAAGCCGTTAAATCCCTTGGCTTTGAGCAGCCCTCACCCATCCAGGCTGAAGCCATTCCCGTGGCTCTCACCGGACGTGACGTCGTCGGCCAGAGCCAGACCGGCTCCGGCAAAACGATGGCCTTTGGCATTCCCGTGGTTCAGGGCGTCGATGGCTCCATCCGCAGCGTGCAGGCCCTGATTCTCTGCCCTACCCGTGAGCTGGCCATGCAGGTCTGCGCGGAAATCCACAAGCTGGCCACCTTCAAAGAAGGCGTGCGCGCCACCCCGGTTTACGGCGGCGCTTCCTATGACCGCCAGATCCGCGCCCTCCAGAGCGGCACCCAGATCGTTGTCGGCACCCCCGGCCGTATTCTGGACTTCATGGAGCGCGGACTGATCAAGTTCGACGCCCTCAAGATGCTCGTCTTTGATGAAGCGGATGAAATGCTCGACATGGGCTTCAGCGACGACATCGACCGCCTCATGGCCGCTGTGCCTAAGGAGCGCCAGACCATCTTCTTCTCCGCCACCTTCGAGCCGCGCATCCGCCGCCTCGTCGAAAACTACACGACCAACGCCGCGACGATCACCATTCAGCAGAAGGCGCTGACCGTGTCCACCGTGGAGCAGCGTTACTACGAAGTGCAGGGCCGCTCCAAGCTGGAAGTGCTCTGCCGCTTGATCGACATCGAGGCCCCGCGCCTCACCATCGTTTTCGCCAACACCAAGCGCGCCGTGGATGACGCCACCGACGCCCTCGTGGCCCGTGGCTACGCCGCCGACCGCCTGCATGGCGACATCAATCAGACCATGCGCGAGCGCGTCATGCGCAACTTCCGCAGCGGCAACGTCGAAGTCCTTGTGGCAACCGACGTAGCTGCCCGTGGCCTGGACGTGAACGACATCGATCTCATCGTCAATCTTGAGCTGCCCTATGACGCAGAAGATTACGTGCACCGCATTGGCCGCACTGGCCGTGCCGGACGCAGCGGCAAGGCCTTCAGCCTTGTGGCCGGACGTGAAATTTACCTCATGCAGCGCATCCAGCGCTTCATCAACATCCGCGTGGAACGCGCCAAGGTGCCCTCCCAGGAAGAACTGGAAGCCACCCGCGTGGACAAGACCTTCGACAAGGTCAAAGCCGTGCTGGAAGGCGCGACTTACGCCAATCACGAGCACAGCATCCAGCGCCTGCTGGACATCGGCTTCACCCCCACGGAGATCGCCAGTGCTTTGATGGACCTTCTGATGAAGGACCAGGTGCGCGAGACCGAGCAGATCGTGGAAGACCGCGCCGGCCGGAAGCCCGACTATCCGCAGCGCGACTTCAAGCCCCGCGTGCCGGCCCCAGCGCCCGCACCGCGAGCCACCCCACAGCAGGCAGCTCCTGCACCGCAGCAGGCAGCCCCTGCCGCTGAGGGAGAAGCCGCCCCGGCCTCTTCCGAACCCGCCGCTGAAGGCACGGAAGCCCCGGCTTCCGTCTCCTCCGAAGCTCCCGCAGCCGCTTCCGACTCTGAATCCGCTCCTGCAGAAGGCGGCACCGCAGCCCCGGCTGCTGCTGCCGAAGAATCGGGCCGCGAAGAAGACTCCGGCCCGACCAATCATCAGGCCGCCGCTCCGCGCCCGGCCCCGGCCAAATTCGACAACGAATACGACAGCAATGCCGAAGAGGAACGCGTGCCGCGCAAGCAGAGCAGCTACGTCCAGAAAGGCCCACGCTCCGGCATGGTCCGCCTGTTCATCAACGTCGGCGGCATGGATCAGGTGCGTCCGCAGGACATCTCGGGTCTCCTTTACAACACCATTCAAGACCTCACCCCCGGCAGCATCGGTGCCATCGACGTGCTGGAGAAATGCAGCTTCGTCGAAATCCCCGGTGACTCAGTCGAGGCCGTGCTCGAAGGCGTCAAAGGCGCGCAGTTGCGTGGCCGTGACGTCCGTATGGACCACGCTGACCGTCCAGACGACATCAGCGGCATTCGCCCCAAGCGCTTCGGCGGTGGCGGCGGCTTCATCAAGAAACCCGGCTTCGGCGGCGGTGGCGGCGGCTTTAACAAAGGCGGCTACGGCGGCGGTGGTGGCGGCGGCGGCTACCAAGGCGGTGGCGGCGGTGGCGGCTTCAACAAAGGCGGCGGCCCTGGCACTGGCTTCAAA